>JAAAOZ010000132.1 GCA_009908585.1 Chloroflexota bacterium | reverse complement strand
AGATCGCGGATAATCTTAAACGCTCGCTCGACGCGCTCCCCATCAATGAGAATCGGCTCAAGCTCCTTCTGGAGTGCCTTAGTATCGATCTCGGATGCGTTGCCCAGTAATCCACCTAAAAATCCCATCGTTACCTCCTGTGATGTCACATAGCGAGAGGGACGACGTCACGTCGCCCCCCTATCTCCAATCTCATCAAAGCAGCGTGAAGGGGCCAAATCGAATTGAGGGCCAGCCTAGATCACCTTCGACCAGCGATAGCTGACACAGATCTTCCGAAATCCAATCGCTTCGTAGAACGTCAGCCCGGAGCCAACCTGCGCCGTCTTCGCGCCCAGGGCGGTTATGCGCCGCACACCCTCCATCATCACCGCGCGCCCCATCCCCATTCGGCGGTACGCCGGGTGGGTGCAGACCGGCTCGAAGATGCCCATCCGGTTGCGCGCATCGTACCAGACGATGCAACAAGAGGCGTACTCGCCATCCGGCGCCCTGGCGTAGAGATCTAACTCCGGCCGATAGTCGGGCGCCTGTTGCACCTGCTCGTACTCCTCCGGGGTCGTCCATTCCGCCGGATCGGGATGATCGAAGCCCAGCCCCTGCACCTTGCATCGCAGCGCCAGATCGCCGCCCTCGGCCATCGATTGGACGACGAACCCTTCCGGCAGCTTTACCTCCGGACGGCCCTCGATGACGAACTCCGAGTCATAGCCGGGATAGTCCGTGTGCTGTTGGTAGCCGCGTTCGCGCAGTAGTTCTTGAAAGGGCGCGTCGCGCTCACAGACGAAGAAGCTCAGCGAATTGTCGTCCCGGTCGAGCAGATTCGCCTCGGCGTAGGCGATCATCTCATCCAGCAGGAAATCGTATCCGGGGCGGCGATGGACGTAGGCCTCGCCGTAGCGCGGCATTTCGACGTTCACGACGCCCACGATCTCGCCCTCGGCGTTCTCCCACAGGCCGACGGCCTCCTCCCAGAGGCGGATGTTGCTCGCGGCGTCGCCATCGAACATCATCGGATGATAGCGCGCCCAGTTCCAGCGCTCGATCCGCCAATTGAGCGGCTTACCGAACGCCTGGTAGGTCTCCGAAAGAAAATCGCGCACGCGGAGGAAGTCCACGTCTGGGTTATAGACTCGAAGTTGTACGTTCACTCAGTCTCCTGTTTTCTGAGGGCTGGATTTTTGTTCATGAAACGCCATAGCTTGCCGGCTGATTTCCTCGCCGCTTAATCCAGCAAAGAGATTCTGTCGCCATTGCGTGTAATCAAATTTATCACGTTGAATCAATGTGATAAACCGCTCGGCATCCACCAATCCTAAATGCTGGGTCAGGATTTCAAACCCCAACACTTTAATTTCTGCATCTACTCTCGCGGTCTTTGCCATATCATAGTCCTTGCTCAATTACAAAATCTGTATCTGAGTAATTGCCTCGGCCTTCTTCAGGATTCCTTTATCGACGGTCAGGAAACACCGACAGTCCAAAGTTTTTGCGCAAGCAACATGCAGTGCATCCAGCGGTTTGATACCCACAGAGACAAACTCTCTCATCAAAGCTAAAATGTCAGCAGTTTCTGTCACATAAGCATCAGCTATTTCTTCCCATCGCTGAATCTCGGCGCGTCGCTCCTCAAGGGGATTCGCTGCGTTTTCATAATCCAGTATATAGGACCAACCCAATGTATACCGTCCAGCACGGATCGCATCTTGAATATGCAATTTTGCTTCCGTCTCAAGTCGTATTGTTAGCAAGCTCTGATCATCAAAAGGGCGATTAAAGCAACAGTTATCAAGATACAATCGCATACTAAATTTCCCTCACAACGAGCTATAAACTTTGAAATCAAAACGAGCAGATCTACAAGTTGGAAGGTCACTTTTCCACTCTGAACGTGTGGGACTCTGAGCCGTCTCTGTGCTCAGTCACCTGCCGCCATCAATACCCGCTCGGCCACTTCCGGCAGTTCGATAGGCGTAAACATTGATATCGGATAGAGATAGCCATCGGGTTCTGATACATCCTCATCAATAACCCGGAGCATATTGTGTGGCTCCGCATCGGCGTCTGGCAACGTACGGTAGACTTTGCCTAAAATTAAGCTCGCCGGATTGCTTTTGTTGTCGATACACATCACAAATTTGCCCAAGGATCTCTCCCCGTTTATTATCACTCCCCCCGCAGGCGCAACCGAACTTCGCGGCAGTGAGGACAGTAGGCGCCGCGATATTCGCGCCCGCAGGTGCGACAGACCTTCTTCTCCAACGGACGGTCATCGTCCATCGAGAGCAAAATGAGGGCCAACTCCTCGCCCTCGTGACGGGCCAGCCATCGCTCCAGGGACTGATCGCCGATCATCCATTGACCATCCTCCGGGTCGCGATGCAGCACCCCTTGTAATGAATGCCCATCTAAACGATAGGCATCTAAAATCAAACTTCGGATTGAAGCTTTTCGATACGCTGGCATAAAGCGCCTCCTTGTGAGGTCATTATAAACGAAGCCTTAAAGAGAGCAAGAGTTCTTCCATTCGTATCCCTATCGATAAACCGTAGAGACGCAAAATTTTGCGTCTCTACCTGGGAGGTTGTCCACTCGACCATGGTCAAATCCATGAACCATGATAGACTGGATCAAGACCCAGAAACCCATATAAAGCGTTTGTTATTTGCCGCTTTGTTGCTTTCCTGATTTTCTATCTTGCACGAGGAGATGATCCACATGAAAATCCTACTCACGGGCCACAAAGGCCAACTGGGACGCACGCTCCTGCCCTTGCTCGATGAGCACGAGGTGCAGGGGTTGGATCTGCCGGAGCACGACATCACCGACCGCGAGGAGGTGACCGCGCTCGTCCACGAGATCCGACCCGACCTGATCCTCCATCCGGCGGCGATGACGGACGTCGATGGCTGCGCGCGCGATCCGCAGGCCGCCTACCGCGTCAACGGGATGGGGACGCAGAACCTGGCCCTGGCCGCCGCCGATGTCGACGCGGAGATGCTCTACGTCAGCACGAACGAGGTCTTCGATGGCACAGCGTCAGCGCCGTATCACGAGTGGGCCGCGCGCCGTCCGCCCAATCCCTACGGGCGCTCGAAGCTGGCCGGCGAATGGTACACGCAAAACCTGCTCACGCGCTTCTACATCGTGCGCACGGCCTGGCTCTACGCCGAGGGCGGACGCAACTTCCCGCACAAGATCATCCACCTGGCCGACGAGCGCGGCGCGCTGCGCGTCGTCACCGACGAGGTCGGCAATCCCACCTACGTCAAGGACTTGGCGGCGGCCATCGTCCAACTGATCCACACGCACGCCTACGGCATCTATCACCTGGTCAACGAGGGCGCCGCGTCGCGCTACGACTTTGCGCGGGAGATTCTGCGCCTCAGCGAGCGCGACGCGATCCCCGTCGAGCCGATCACCTCGGATGCGTTCGAGCGGGCCAGCACGCCGCCGCCCTACGCCCCGATGCTCAATCACGCGGCGGCGGCCCTGGGCATCCGCCTGCGCCCCTGGCAAACGGCCCTGGCGGACTTTTTACAGGCGACCGGTTACTAATCGAATCAGCGAATGAGCGAATCAGCGAATCAGCGGATCGGCGAATCAGCGCACGTCTCTGTCATCATTCCCAATTGGAACGGCGCCCATCATCTGCCCACGTGCTTAGATAGCTTGGCGGCCCAGACCTTGGCCGAGCACGAGGTCATCGTCGTGGACAACGCCTCGCAGGACAACTCGTTAGACGTGCTGGCGCGCTATCCGCGCGTGCGCGTGCTGCCCCTGGACGAAAATCGCGGCTTCACGGGCGCGTGTAACGCCGGATTTCGCGCC
>JAAAOZ010000193.1 GCA_009908585.1 Chloroflexota bacterium | reverse complement strand
AAAAGTGGCAACCCATTTCTGAACCATCCCCGAAAATAGCCTGAAAATCGCGTCGTAATGTTATAGTGGTTTCCAGAAAGGTGTTCAACATCTCGTTGATCATTACAGAAGTTCATAGAATCGACCTAAAATTTGGCTTTCCAATCGATTTCGCATATAATGCAAGAGAGAGCTTGTCCACATTATGCCACAAAGACATCCAAGCCAAATCTCATAAGGAGGGCACTGATGGACGTAATATCTACCTTACAATCAGCGGAATTGTTCTCTGGGCTGACCCCCCAACAATTAGAAGCGTTGGCCGAGGTCGGCGAGAAGCAACTATTCCACCAAGGCGATGTGATACTCAAGGAGGGTGAGCAGAGCACGGAGATCGCCATTGTCTTATCAGGGCAGGTAGAGGTCGTATCTGAATTGGCAGAAAATGCCACCAGTCTGGTCATCTTAGGAGCGGGGCAGAGCTTCGGCGAGATGGCGCTCTTAGATGCTGGGCCACGGTCGGCATCCATTCGCTGTCTCTCAGATGAGACCGAGATCTACACCTTCACACGCGACAGCCTGCTATCATTTTGGGACCGAGAATGTCGTGTAGGTTACACGATGATGTTCAACATCGCGCGCGATCTGGCGTTCAAGCTGCGGATTCGCAACCTCACCTGCGCGATGCCCCAGGGGGAGGCTAACCTATGACTATGACCTACAAAGTCAGCTATGTCATCTTAGGGGGAAACCGGCCCGGCGCCATCATCAATCAGGAGAAAGCGCCGGAGGTCGGTGAATTTGTGGAGCTGGGGGATGAGACCTTCGAGGTGGTGGAGGTGACGGATCTCCTGCCGCCCCAAGGCGACTTCGCCTATCTCCACGTCACGTGCCGCCCACTTAATTCTTCATAGGCAACGGACGCTCAGCTCATATCTGTGCATCCACCGCTCCGAAAATGACGGCACGCCATTTCATTTCGTGCCTTACTACGAACCGTTTTTCAAAATATGATCAAAAAATCATATACCAAACACATCTACGAGGGAGACTACATCGCGGAGGTAGAGGTCGAGTTGCTCATTACCGACGAAGGTGATGCCGGCTGGTCGCCCTACTTATCTCTTGAGGATGCTTATAAGTTGGATGACGTTCGTGAGGCCCTACGTCGCGGCGATCTCCAAACCGCATCCCAACAAGCGCGGATCTACAAGTTGGTTCCAGTCCCCGCCTGAGCCACGAAAACACTACCGGGAGAGGATTGCGTATCCTCCCCCGGTTTTATTTTGCCGCGACGTCTTGATTTACCCCATCTGCCCAAAGAGACGCACCACCAACTGTGGCGTGATATTCACCTCGATCCACGCTGCGATCAACAGAAGGGGCAACACCAGCGCAACGAAGAGCTTCACAAAGTGTCCCAATTCGCGCACGATGCCCGTCACGCCGCCGCCATCGTCTGGCGGTTCTAAGATCACATCCCCCATCCGCATCGCCTGCGCCGTCGCGATCAGCGCGGCGGGCAACTCCAGAATCCCATGCGGCAGCACGAAAACCGTCACAAAGAGCCACGGGCTGATCCCCAGCGGCGTCATTTGTAACGTCGCATAGGCGATAAGCGCGATGGGCGCCAGCAGCAGCATCTCGCCCAATACCCCCAGCGAGAAGATCGACAGCAACGCGCCGCCAACTAAGGCGCGCGCATTGTTGAAAAAGACCGCCTCCGTTGAGAAGACAGGCAGCAACCCGGTGCTCGCCACCCCCTCCTCGATCATCGTCACATCGGAGAGGCGCTCGAAGTCGACCGCCACCTCTGGCAGGGGGAACTTCACCGCGCCCCACACGCCGACTAACGTCCCGCCGACAAAGACCACCAGAAAGGTGATCAGAAGCTCAGATCGCATCGCCCGCAACAGTGTGGGAATCTCCTCAACGTAGAGGGACTTCAATCCCCGGCGCGGCAACACAGCGGTGCGGAAAGTCCGCCACGCTCGGCTCAAATCGATGTAGTCCAAATCACGGCCCAGCAAGTGCTCGCGGTCGAAGATACGGACCCCCAATCGAATCAACAGAATGTTCACCACGACCAGAAACGCCGCGATCCACCAGAGGACGGCGTAATCCGCAAAGAGCAAGAAGCCGGCCTGCGCTTGCAGCAAGAACGCCATCGGGATGATGATGAAACTCGCCAACAAGTTCGCCGCGCGGACGCTGGTCGCCTGGCTAGAGACAATCACCGCGCCGGAGACCATCACCAACGCCTCCACCGAGGATAATAACACAGCCAGAACCAAAAGCTCCGGATCCGGTCGCCATCCCATCGATAAATTCAGCAAGGCCAAATAGACGCCCATCCCCAGATAACTGGCCAACACGGGCGGAATCGTGGCCGCCAGCAACTTACCTAAGTACAGTTGACGATCCGTCAGCGGCGTCGCTAAGAGCGGTTCCAAGCTGCCACGCTCCTTCTCACCGACGAAAGTCTCCAACGCGATCACCAGAGAGAAAGAGCTGGGGAAAAAGCCAACGACCAACATCAGGAACGGGAATAACCGCTCAATGATCAGATTCGCGCCGTATTCGTTGACGAAATCGATGCCCTCATTGGCCGCAAAATTCGCCAGGAAGGGAAACAAGGTCACCAGGATAACGATGGGGAAGACAATGCGCCAATCCCGCATCGTGTCGCTAACCTCACGGCGGGTCACGACCAACGCCGGCCTGAGATCCGACCAGAACGATTGCCGCCACTGCTTAATTTTTCCAAATTCCAATGCATCGATCATCGTATCATGCCCTCTTCTTCTCCAACCACACGTAAATAAACGGATTCCAAACTCTGTGGTACTTCACTCAACGTGACGACGGGGATCTCCGCCGCGATCAGTGCCTTCAGAAGTTGGGCGTTGACCTCCACCGGATTGGCAGTGCTGTAGCGCACCCAGCGCTCGCCCGTCGCTTCGACCTGGGCATAACGTCCGATCAGCGGCGCCACGCCGTTGTTCGAGGATGCCCCCAATCGCACCTCCATCAGCGGCGGCCCCAGCATCCGCGACTTCAACGTCGGCACCGAACCTTCCACTACGATCTCGCCTTTGCGAATGATGGCGATCCGATCCGCCAACTCCTCCGCCTCCGGCAGGTTGTGTGTGCAGACGATGATGGCGCGGTGGTCGTCATCTCGCATCTGTATAATCGAATCGCGCACCAGACGCGCGCTCTCCGGGTCCATCGCTGAGGTCGGCTCATCCAACAATAATACCGGCGGATTGTGCAGCAGCGTGCGCATCAGAGCGATCTTCTGCGCCATGCCCTTTGAGTATTCGCCCAGCCGCCGATCTAACGCGAAGGCCATCCGAAACTGATCGCCTAACTCATCGATGCGGGCACGACGTTGACGCTCCGAAAGCCCCGCACCTCGCCAAAGAAGTCTAGATATTCACGCCCCGTCATCCGCGTGTAGAGACCGGGCGCCTCGGTGAGCACGCCCACGTGACGGCGCACCTCCTGGCCCTCGGCGACGACGTCATGGCCGACGACGCGCGCGCTCCCTGCCGTCGGCGCCAGGATCGCGGCGAGCATCCGCACCGTCGTCGTCTTGCCCGCGCCGTTCGGCCCCAACAGCGCCAACACCTCCCCCGGCGCGATGGACAACGTCACGTCCTTTACGGCGGTCAAATCGTCGAATTTTTTGGTCAACCCTTGCATTTCTATCATGACATATTCCTCCACGTCTCTCAATTCGCCTAGATTATACCACAACTCTCCGATTTTAATAGATTTTCATATTATTTTCTAACTAAGGCCGTCTCAAATGTAGAACCATGAAAAAATCGTAGCGATAAGGTATCGCTACGA
>JAAAOZ010000133.1 GCA_009908585.1 Chloroflexota bacterium | reverse complement strand
GCAGATACAACGCGATGGCTATATCATCAGCACGGATCGCACGCGATTGGACCTCGACGTGATCCACGACTTCTTGGCGAATCAATCCTATTAGGCGCAGGGGCGCTCGCAAGCGTGGGTGCAGACGGCATTGGATAACTCGCTCTGCTTTGGCGTCTACACGGAGGCGGGCGAGCAGGTGGGCTTGGCGCGCGTGGTGACGGATTACGCGACCTTCGCCTGGATCTGCGACGTCTTCATCGCGCCGGCGCATCGCGGGCGTGGCCTGAGCAAATGGCTGGTGCAGGAGGTCGTCGCCTATCCCAAACTCCAGGGGCTGAAGCACCTGCTGTTGGCCACCCGCGATGCGCACACACTCTATCAAAAATATGGCGGCTTTGAGATTATGGAAGATATGGGACGATACTTGCACCGCGACACGCTGTGAGGGCGGCGTCGATGCGGTGTTGAGCATAGGAAAAATCCAGGATGCCTTAGCTTGGGGCGAGATTCTTCACTTGCGCCTAATTCTTTTATCGCTAAAATCTTCATACACTCGGGCAAGCAACTGACCACGATCAGGAGGTCGGCGGCATAGGAGGGATCGTATGATCGAAGCCGAAGACAACCAAGGCAATGAAAATGGGAACGTCGAGACCTACTTCGCGCCTGCGGAACGCGCACACGGCGATGTTCTGCAAGCAGATATTGAGATTATCAGCCAGAATCCCGTGATCGACACCGTGATGCATGTCGTCGGGGGCTTTGTGGCCGTGCTCAATGAACACCGCCAAATCCTGGCGCTCAACAAAACCTTCCTTGAGACCCTGGACATCGACAATATCGACCACACGTTGGGCCTGCGCCTCGGGGAAGCCATTCATTGCATTCATGCCTGTGAACAACCGGGGGGGTGTGGCACGAGCCAATTCTGTTCGACCTGTGGCGCCGCCATCGCTATGGTCGCGAGCTTGGCTCATAACACGTCGGAGGCGCGCGAGTGTGTGGCTACGGTCAGAAAAGAAGGGAAGTTTGTGGACTTGTACTTCCAAGTGCGCTGTTGCCCGATCTCGTTCCGGGGGCAGCAATTCCTCCTACTCTTTCTTCAGGATGCCACGCTTCAACAGCAACAGGCCGCGCTCGAGCGGGCGTTTTTCCACGACATCAACAACACGATTGGCGCCTTGGTCCTCAATAGCCAATTGTTGAATCTACAAAACGATCGGGAGAAAACCAGCATATTGGCCAAGCGCATTAAACAACTGGCTGTGCAACTGGGAAAAGAGGTGGAAATTCAGAGCGTCCTTTCTCACAAGCGTTCTCACATTTACCAGGTCATGCCGCAGAGGATCGCGATAGAGGAGATGCTCCAAGAGATTCAGGGAGCATTCGCCAATCATCCGGTGGCTGTGGGCAAGACGCTTCAGCGCCCCCAGCGCACGCCCGACGTTCAACTCGTCACCGATGCCACTCTGCTCCGGCGTATTCTGATGAATATGTTGGTCAACGCCTTCGAGGCTACCCCATCCGGGGGCGAGGTGAAGCTATGGGTAGAGACCTCGGATCAAAGCGTGACCTTCTGTGTGTGGAACCGTCAGGCGATCCCCAGCGATGTCGCCCGGCGGGTCTTTCAACGCAATTTCAGCACAAAAGCGGAATCGGGCAGAGGCTTGGGCACCTACACGATGAAGTTGTTCGGCGAAACCTATTTAGGCGGCACGGTGGGCTTCACAACCTCTGATGCTGAGGGCACAGTCTTCCGTCTTTGTTTGCCGGCAGACCTAGGAGCCAATCAAAATCATGCATAATCAGGAGTGGTAAATTCGCCCCACGAAGTTTCGCTTCCCGATCGGTATACTTGCCGGCTTCGCGCCGGAAGGCGCCCTCCCCGGCGCCCAAGCTCGCGTCTGCCTAGGAAGTTGTGGAGCTTCTTGCAATCCCCATGGGATAAATGAGACGTAGTTAAAAAAACAATAAAGCCCCGATTTTCACTAAAAACCCCTTGACATTTAGCTTAAAGTTTAGTAAACTATGGCTAAGATGCACTTGGACGCGCTTCCAATCCTCCGGTCTTTCACTTCACCTCCGGAAATGAATGGATTTTACTAAAAAGCCTCTTCTCATTTTATCTCTTCGAGGGGTCTTTGCGGCATGGCCGATCAAGTTACCCTGCGGGACATAGCTGAAGAAAGCGGATATTCCATCGCCGCGGTCTCGCTGGCGCTGCGTCACAAGCCGGGTGTTTCCGATACCACCAGGGAACATATTCTGGCGGTTGCTGAGACGCTGGGTTATCCCCTGAAGTGCTCGGAGGAAGCAGATGCCTCTGGGGAACTCAAAAATCTTGGCCTCATCGTTAAGTCGGAACCGGAGAATCCCCCGCGCGCCAATCCCTTCTACTCGCGGATTCTGGTCGGCATCGAAGATGTGTGTCGGCGAAAGGACATCAATCTCCTCTATGCTAAGATTTTAGTGGACGCGAACAATCATCCGGTACAGATCCCAAAATTACTCTCCCATAGTGAACTTGATGGGCTTCTGATTGTTGGGGCGTTTATCGATGAAGCCGTTACCTCCCAGCTAGAAGATCAGCTTCAGATTCCGGTGGTGCTGGTCGATGCCTACGACGTCAATGAGGCCTATGATGCGGTTGTCTCCGATAATTTCTCTGGGGCTTATACTGCGGTGAAATACCTCATTGACCAAGGCCATCGTCACATTGGGATGTTGGGTGGGTGCCAAAGCACCTATCCCAGTCTCAGGGAGCGACGGTATGGGTATGAACAGGCGCTCCTCGATTATGAGATTCCCCACTCGTACCTGACCGACTGTACGCTCCGCCCTGATGACGCCTTTGATGTCACCCAGGAACTGCTGAAGGCAAATCCGCAGATTACGGCGATTTTCGGCTGCAACGATGAAGTTTCCATCGCCGCCATTCAAGCGGCTCAGAAAATGGGCAGAAACGTCCCTGAGCGCTTGTCCATCATCGGCTACGATGATATCGACTTCGCGCAGTACGTCACGCCGCCCCTCACCACGATGCGCGTTGATAAAATTATGATGGGCCGCGAAGCCGTTCGCTTGCTGCTCTGGCGGCTCAGGGATCCTGACGCCGCTCGCGTGACCGTCACGGTGCATTCACCCCTGATCGAACGAAGCTCTGTCATCCCCTGTTCTGAAAAATCCTATTCCGAAAATCTGATTTCAGCAACTAAGAATTGATCCAAAGGAGACCTAATCATTATGGCAAGCGAACACATCATTATTGGGAAAGCGCTTCCAAACATTCCTTGGGAGGATCGGCCTCCAGGCTGTGACGATGTTGTCTGGCGCTCGGCGCAGAATCCCATCATCCCTCGCGATCTGCTGCCTACGTCTAACAGCATTTTCAACAGCGCCGTTGTCCCGTTCGAGGATGGGTTCGCGGGTGTCTTCCGCGTGGACAATAAGAAGCGCGAGATGAACATCCACAGTGGCCGGAGCGCTGACGCTATCCATTGGGAGCTTGCACCGGAGTCTATCGATTTTATCTGCGAAGATGATGAAATCTCGCCCTTTGAGTACCGCTACGATCCGCGCGTCTGCTGGCTGGAAGATCGCTTCTACGTGACGTGGTGCAACGGCTATCACGGCCCGACGATTGGGGTGGGGTACACCTACGATTTCGAGACCTTCTATCAGATGGAAAATGCCTACCTGCCCTATAACCGCAACGGTGTGCTCTTCCCGCGCAAGATACACGGCAAGTATGCGATGTTGAGTCGGCCCAGCGACACGGGCCACACGCCGTTTGGGGATATTTTCTACAGCGAAAGCCCCGATATGATCCACTGGGGCCGCCACCGCTTTGTGATGAAGCC
>JAAAOZ010000056.1 GCA_009908585.1 Chloroflexota bacterium | reverse complement strand
CATCCCGTCCCCCAGCGGGCAAATGGGCGATAGGGTGTAGGAAGTAATTTCTACGCCTGCCATCATTGCAAAGGAGGCAACTTTCCCAATCCTAATGTGGAGGGTTGCTTCTTTGCGCGCCTCACAACCCCCGTCGGCATTTAGGCCGCGCCTGATGCTGACATCCGTTTACCCACGTTAGGGCCTAACTCGTCAAATTCTTAAGCACCGAATGAGAATCTGATAGTGCAAGCTCTTGTGTGGATGACGACTCACCCACGTTAGGGCCTAACTCGTTAATCTCTTCTGCATCGGATAAACATCTGGCGATGAAGGCTCTCTTGTGTATAACAACTCACCCACGTTAGGATCACGTATGTAACAGGGCTACGACCCTGGCTCACATCCATTCACCCTAGTTCCATTTTTTAATATTTAACCAAACGAAAAGGAGTTTGTATATGTGGTTCTTGCGTCTTAACATGACGGATCGGTCCTACAAAGTGGAGGAAGTTCCCGAAAAGTATCGCCAATTGGGCGGTCGGGGATTGACCTCCACCCTCGTTTATGATGAAGTTGACCCGATGTGCCATCCTCTCGGCCCGAACAACAAGCTGGCCTTGGCGCCGGGTCTCCTCACCGGCACAATGGCCCCCACCTCCTCGCGCCTCTCCGTGGGCGCGAAGTCACCGCTCACGGGCGGGATCAAGGAATCGAACGCGGGCAGCAGTTGGGCGCCGGCGATGGCCAAGATGCGCATCAAGGCTATCATCGTGGAGGGCCAACCCGAAGACAAGAGTTATTGGACCGTCAAAATTTCCTTGGAAGATGGGGACAATGGCAAGCCCAAGGCGGAGTTCTTCCCCGCCGATAAGTACGTGGGCCGCGATCTCTACGAGGTCTTCCCCGAAGTCTACGAGGAATTCGGCGACAAAGTCCACCTCTCGGCCATCGGCACCGCCGGGGAGTTCGGCTATGGCAACTCCGGCATCGCCTTCAACGATATGCGGAAAGAGCCGAACCGTTACTCAGGCCGGGGCGGCCTGGGCGCCGTGATGGGCAGCAAGGGCCTGAAGCTGATGGTGCTAGATGACAAGGGCGCGCCGGGCGTTGAGTATGCGGACAAAGAGCTGTTCAAGCAGGGCGCCAAGAAGATGCGCGAGGCCCTGACCAGCCACGCCGTCACCAAGCCGAAGGGCGGCCTGAACACCTACGGCACCGCCATTCTGATCAACATCCTCAACGAGGCCGGCGGCCTGCCGACCCGCAACTTCCGCGACGGGCGCTTCGAGGGCGCGGCCCAGATCGCGGGCGAGGCCATCTTCGAGAACAACAAGGCGATCACCGGGGAGGAGATTTACAATCACGGGTGCAGCCCCGGATGCATCATCCAATGCTCCAACACCGTCTACGACGAGGACGGCGAGGAAATCGTCTCCTGTGTCGAGTACGAATCCGATTGGGCCTTGGGCGCCGATTGCGGCATCGAAGATTTAGATACCATCGCCGAATTGGTGAAACTGTGCAACGCATACGGCCTCGACACCATCGAGACCGGCGTCTCCGTCGGCGTGGCGATGGACTCCGGCGTGATCCCCTTCGGCGACGGCGAGGGCGCGTTGGATCTGGTGGAGCAGATGGGCAAAGGCACGCCCTTGGGTCGCGTGCTGGGCGGCGGCGCCGCGATGGTCGGCAAGGCCTACGGCAATCCGCGCATCCCGGCGGTCAAGGGCCAAGCAATGCCCGCCTACGAACCGCGCGCGGTCAAGGGCATCGGCGTCACCTACGCCACTACCCCGATGGGCGCGGATCACACCGCCGGCTACACCATCGCCCCGGAGATTTTGAACGTCGGCGGCGAATCCGACCCGCTGGCCTCCGAGGAAGCCAAGGCCGATCTCAGCCGCGCGTTCCAGGACACCACCGCCCTCATCGACACCGTCGGCCACTGCCTCTTCATCGCCTTCGCCATTTTGGACATCCCCAGCGGCTTCGAGGGCATGGTCGATGAGATCAACGGCATGCTCGGCACCGAGATGTCGGGCGATGAGGCCGTAGCGATGGGCGCCGAGATTCTAGAGCGCGAGCGCGACTTCAACCTGAAGGCCGGCTTCACCAAGGAAGATGATCGCCTGCCGGAATTCATGAAGATCGAGCCACTCCCCCCACACAACGTCACCGCCGATCTTTCGGACGAGGTGATGGACAAGGTCTTCGGCAAATAGCAGTATAGGGCGGCAGGAATCCTCAGATGACCATTATGCTCGGAGGGGACTGCCAAATCCCCGACTCTGCGGGGATCTAACGATCCCCTTGGAGCTATAAACTGGGGAGTAATTTAATAGCGGCTTCACAACGCCGGGGAGATGATTTCCCCGGCGTTTTTTCTTTATGGGTGTGACGGTTGTTCGTCGGAATTAAACCGCCGCGGCCGGGCCCCCGTGACGCTGATACTGGCGCGGGGGTGGTTGATAAGGCCGTTCCAAGAAAATAAGTCTCCCAAAAACGACCTGTTTTCTGAGGGAAAAACATCAGGTTTGGGAGGTTTTAATTTCTGGAACTACCTAAGTATCCCAGGTAGTGGTTAAACTTGACTGATGGTTTCACAATAAAGCCTCTCCACCACCCCCAACCAACCCCTCCTCCTCTCCATTGAACGGAGAGGAGGAGGGAGGGATCTGTCTAGACAGATCAGGGAGGAGATGAGGCTTTGTTACACCAATTTCCTTTTTGGGCCTTGTGTGGGTTTTGGGCGCCACCATCAACTTAGACCCTATTGAGCTTCATTGGATCATCATCAAAATTCACCACCATCGTATCCCAAAACTCATCCCAGCGGCCACTGAGAATCTTGGCCCGTACATGGGCCACCGCTACAGCATGGTCGAGATTCCAACGCATCCCGGCTTGATTGAGCCGGACCCCCACAACCTGCTTTGACCGCACTTTCGTCGGAACCACTGCCGATTTGCCGACCAACCGCCCGATAAGTCGGGTAATCCATCCGGGCCTGTTGATTTTCAAAATAAGTGCGCGCGTCTTGCACCTCCGCCGGTGGCGCTGCGGCGTCCACAGGCAGGTCTGCCAACGCGGTTTGGACCGTCGCCGCGCCCTCGTGCTTAAGGCTGTGGCATTGTTCTTCACTCCAGGCGCGCGTCTAGGGACTCTCGGCCCCATCCTCCCACACCAGCAGGCATACGGGTCCGTACCTGGCGGTTCCCCCGACAGTTTTCACCCGGTGTTTCCCGGACAAGGCTCGTTTCTAGGTCAACGCCGTAGCTATTTGCCC
The DNA here is from genome assembly GCA_009908585.1 of Chloroflexota bacterium. Lineage (GTDB taxonomy): Bacteria > Chloroflexota > Anaerolineae > B4-G1 > SLSP01 > JAAAOZ01. The sequence continues at coordinate 575 of JAAAOZ010000056.1, read as the reverse complement.
CTCCTCATGTGCGGTAAGTTCCGGTTCCGCCTTCACCACCATCACCGGGACGCACGTGCTTCCCCGGGCCTTGCTAGTGCTCCATAGCCATCGAGTATCCTTGTCTGCTCCTTGCTGTCGAAGGTTCGGTCCTTCAGTGGCTCGCGCCACCTACTATGACCTCGGCTGACTTCTCTGTGCCCTTTCCGCTCTGTCTCCAGTTCGGAAGTCGGACTCGTCCCGACAGATGCAGAGACCTCCCAGGGTAAGTCGTGTCACTTTCTCACAGCACTTGCCGGATTTACCTCCGTAACTTCCGCATGACCATTGGGCTTAACTGTATCTAGCCAGCTCCCCCAGTTACGTCGGCCTGCTATCCGATTTCTGTTCGTCAAGTCTATGGTTTGGTTTACGCTTCCTTCAGATTCCACCTCGCGGTGGACACCCTTGCTTCACCTAGCGGTTCCGGTCATCACGGCCCGCAAGGGTCTTTCACCCTCTAGTTACACGACATGCCTGGCACACTAGCGAAGGGGCTCGTTCTCTGGGGAACGAGCCCCTTCAACAAGTTGAAGGGGCTCACTGCGTTCGGATCT
>JAAAOZ010000139.1 GCA_009908585.1 Chloroflexota bacterium | reverse complement strand
GAGGAGCAGGGCCAGCAGTTCCTCCCAGAGCAGCTCCAGGCCGGCGCCCTTGGTGATGATGCCGCGCGAGATAGGGATGAAGTAGGTCAGCGGGAAGAGGTTGCCGATCAGGCGGATCACGGGCGGCATCGATTCGCGGGGGAAGATGAAGCCGCCAAGCACGAGGCCGACCAACATCATCATCGCCGCCAACTGTTGCGCCTGCTTCTGGTTCTGCGAGATGGTCGAAAGCAGGAGACCCAGGCCCAAGCCGGTGAAGACGTAGATAAAGCTCAGGGCCAGGAAGAGCCAGAAATTCCCCTGAAAGGGCACGCCAAACCAGACGACGCCCAACGCCACAATCGTCAGCACATTGATGAGCGAGATGAAGATGTTGGGCGCCGTCTTGCCGATCATCAGTTCGCCGGGGCGGATGGGCGTGACGAGCAGTTGTTCAATCGTGCCGACCTCGCGCTCGCGCACGACGGCGGCGGCGGTGAGGGAGATGGTCTGGGTTTGCAGCAACATCGCCACCATGCTGGGGATCAGAAAGATGAGGTCGTTCAGATCGGGGTTATAGAGGATGCGAAAGCGCGTGTCGAGCGGGAGCAGGCTCTCCTCTGAGATCAGCGCGCCCGCGCGCCGCGCCGATTGCATCAGAATCTCCGTGGCGTGATTCTGCGCGATCGCGTTGATAGCGTTGTAGGCCGATTGCGACGTGAAGAGGTCGGAGCCATCGACCAGGAGGAGGACGTGCGCCTCGCGGCGCTGCACGTCGGCGCCGAACCCCGGCGGAATCACAATGCCCGCCCGCGCCTCGCCCGCGTCGAGCATCTGGAGCACGGCGCGCTCGTCGGGCACGTAGGCGGCGATATCGAAGAAGCCGGAGGCCGTCATCGCGGCGACGAACTCGCGACTGGCATTATCCAGGCTCTGATCCGCCACCGCCGTGGGGATGTTCTCGACGTTCATTGTGATAGCGTAGCCCAGCAGAAAAAGCTGCACGATGGGGATCGCCAACTGGATCGCCAACGTGCGCCGGTCGCGCAGGGTTTGGATGAACTCCTTCTGCATCACGGCCCAGATCCGCTGCCACATCGCGTCGTATCCCCTACCCTGCTATCGGGCGCGAATCCCGTCGAGCAGCAGATCGACGATCTGCTCAGCGAGCGCGCGGCGCTCCGCCGGCAACGGCGGCTCGACGACGCCGCGCAGCACCGGCAGGATCAAGCCGCCGCACATCCCAATAACCAACTGAGCAACCAAGGTCGGCTCCACAGGGCGAAAGACACCGGCCTCCACGCGCTCGACAACGAACGCTTCCAACGCACTCGCGATGCGTCGCAGACGCACGATCACAAAGTCCTCCAGGATGCCGTCGTCCAGCCAGACCTCGTTCAGGATCGTGCGGGTGAAAGGCAAGCGCATCTCGGAGACATTCAGCGCCTCCTCGAAGAGGTCGACGATGGCGTCGTGATCGGTCAGCGCGCTGGCCTCCCGCAGCGCGGCCTCCATCGGCGCCTCCGCCTCCTCGGCAATCGCCAGCAGCACCGCGCGCTTGCTATCGAAGTAGTTGTAGAGCGTACCCTCGGCCATATCGGCCCGGTGCGCGATTTCTTTGGTAGTGGTGTTAGCGTAGCCCTTCTCGGAGAAGACCTGCGCCGCCGCTACCATGATCTCATCCCGGCGGCGGGCGATGCGTCGGGTGCGCCGAGCAGCAAAGGAACGCCGAAGTGGTTCATTCATCATCAAGGCTTCCCATTTTTGATAGCATTTTATCCGGTAAGTGATAGCTCATTTTGTGAGTGATTACTCATCCAAGACCAAGTATAGTCGAGATTGGAGGAAAGTCAATTACTTCACCAAAAAAACAAAGCCCGCTTTTCAGCGGGCTGAGGGGCGATGCGAATGGTAAAGCTACGGGGCAATCGGCAGATCCGTCAACGCCGCCGCCGTGAGCTGCGACCGTTGAGCAGCATGACGTAATAGAGCAGCGTCGAGAGCGACTGCGCCAGCGCCGCGATGTAGGTCAGCGCCGCCGCCGAGAGGATGCGGCGCGCGCCCCTGCGCTCCTGATCGCTCCGCAGCATGCCGCTCTGATCCAATAATCGCATCGCGCGCCGGCTGGCGTTGATCTCCACGGGCAGGGTCACCAGCGCGAAGATCGCCGCGCCGGAGAAGGCCACGATGCCCACAACGGCCAGCTCGAAGACGTTGAGCCAGAGGCCCACCATAAAGAGAATCGGCCCCAGCCACGAGGTGAAGTTGACCACGGGCACCAATCCAGAGCGCACGCGCAGCGGCAGATAGGCGCTGGCATCCTGGAGCGCGTGGCCCAACTCGTGGGCCACAATCGCCACGGAGGCCACCGACGCGCGGTTCGCGACGCCCTCGGAGAGCCGCAGCACCTCGTTGCGCGGGTCGTAGTGGTCGGAGAGTTGGCCGCGCACTTGCTCAACGCGCAAGTTCAAGCCCGCCGCCCGCATCAAGCGCTGGGCGGCCTCGCGCCCGGTGATGCCCGCCGCGTTCCGCACCTGGAGATATTTGTTATACGAGGATCGCACCCACGCCTGAGCGACCAGCGCCAAAATCAGCGCCGGCAGGCTGATGATCCAGTACATGGGATCAAATCGATAGAGCATGTTCAACACCTCCTACGATATAGTCGGGTAGTCTTTAGTCAAGTAGTCCTGAGTCGAATAGTCTTTGGTCGAGCAGTTGTTTAATCTAAACCAAGCAAGGATTTCACTTGAGATTGTGGTAGCCTCTCCGTTTTCTTTGACCGCTCAGCAAGAAGCGCCATCAACTCATCATTTTGACGTACCAATGTCACCTCTTTCGCGAAATCATCCACCTCAGCCAAGATGAACTTCCTTCCATCTAGGGTCTCCAAAACCACATTATCTTGACTGGCGAGCGTCAACGCATCCTCAAGGGTATAGGATTTTTTGGACAATGTTATTGTTTTCATAATTTAAACTTCCTCCCTCGAATGAAGAGTTGGTTAGGCCTCTTCTCACCAACAGCTTTGATAATCACACTATTCACGGCCATATCCACATCGTAAAAAACACGATACTTGCCGATACGTAACTCCCATCGCGATATCTCATTAGGGCGCAAGGGCTTTCTATTTCTAGTTTCGAGGATTGGTTGCCAAGTAAGCTGTTCGTCAATTGCAGAAACTATGATTTGCTGCCCATACTTCTTAAAATCAGACAAATCCTCAAACGCATCCCTGGTATACTCAATTTCATACATTCAGGTAACCCCTTTGATCTTTGTCATCTCCATGATACCCGAAGTTGAGATAATCTCAACGTATCGTCGAATCAGGATTGCCGCGTGATCACCGGCAGGTAGAGCCGATAGGTCGGCCAGAAGGCGACGTTCGAGAGCGGCGACCACGTCCCCGCCGCGTTCTGCGACTTGAGCGCGAAGTAGTGGGTGTCGCCGCCGAGGTAGGGCGTGATGACGACGTAGGGCAGGATGGCGGTGAGCGCGCCTTGCTGGCCGTCGAGCGCGTCGGTGATGAGCGTGGCCTGCGACCAATTCGACTCGGTGATGCGCGTTTCGTGATAGCGGACGGTCGTCGTGACGGCGTCGGGCAGCGGCGTCCACTGGAGCGTGGTTGTGATCCGGCCCCCGCCCGTGATCGCGTGCGTCACACGCAGATCGCGCACGGCGGCCTCCCCCACCGCGATGTAGCCCTCGCGCACCAGTTCGTCGCTGCCGCCCGCGCCGGTGACGCGCAGGCGCACGTCGTAGGTGCCGGCCTCGGTGTACGTGTGCGTCGGATGTTGCACCGTGGCATCAACAGCGCCGTCGTTGTCGAAGTCCCAGGCCCAGGCCGTTGGCCCATTCGTCG
>JAAAOZ010000229.1 GCA_009908585.1 Chloroflexota bacterium | reverse complement strand
GTGCGTGGCCTCATCGCGGATCGCCGCCGCCAAATCGGGCGCGGAGAGCTGTGTCGCGCGCAGGTCGTCGATGGCCCAGCGCGCTTCGGCCAGCGTGGCGCGGGCGCGCGCCATCGCCTGCTGCACGATGCCCTGCGCTCGCTCCCCCCGTCCGGCGTCCAGATGCGAGTCCGCGGCCTCCAATTGCAGCAGCAACCCCGCCAATCCCTGAGCCAGCGTGTCGTGCAACTCCCGCGCCATCCGTTGGCGCTCGGCGGCCAAGGTCAGCGCCTCGATGCGTTCGGCATGCTCGGCCAACTCGGCGTGCGCGATCTCCAACTCGTGCAGCAGCCGCTGGGCGTGATCGCGAGCCTCCACCTGGCGCATATAGAGCACCACATAGATGACGACGAAGAGCGTCAGCGGCGGCGCGTACAGCAACCACGTCCACAGCATATCATTGCCTTGGATCAGCAGCAGATTGCCCGTCACCAGCCCCAGCCAGATGACCACGGTTAAGATCACTCGCCGTTTCTCGTGTAACATCCCCACGGCGATGCCCAGTAACGCCGGATATAGCCCCAGAACGATGCTGAAATCGCGCGGGAAGAGCGTGATGACGAAAATTAGCGCGGCCTGCACGACCAGATAGATCACGATCTGCCGCGTGGATGTTATAAAAGCGGGACTGAGCCAGTAGAGTGTGATATGCACCAGCATCAATGTCACGAAGGGGATCAGGCGGGCTGGCTCTTGCAACGCCGGGATGGATCGAATGGCCATTGCAGCCGTCCCGCCCAGCACCAGCGTTACAATCACGAAGAAAAAACGCGCCTCGCGGATGTCCGGCGAGCGCATCTCCTGAAATCCAAACCAATCTCGAAGTGTCGCAGTCCATCGTCGTATCTTTTCCATAACTTTATTGTACCTGATTCGGCCACGTCTGCCATTGGTCAAAGGTACAGTGTACGAAAGGGTAGGTCAAAAACTCTCCGAACGACCGATGACAACGCCCATCTCATTGGCTATACTATGGGCAAGTTTGGATACAACACAAGTTCAGGAGGATGAAACGATGAATGATAGTGCAATCCAGGTTCGCGACTTTCGCAAAACCTATGGGGAGACGGTAGCCGTGGACGGCATCAGCTTTGAGGTGCGGCGCGGCGAGATCTTCGGTCTGTTGGGACCGAACGGCGCCGGCAAGACCAGCACGCTCGAATGCTTAGAGGGGTTGCGCCAGCCTGATGGCGGCGCGCTGGACATCTTGGGCGTGGATCCCGCGCATCAGGCGCGCAAACTGCGCCATTTGATCGGCGTGCAACTGCAAAGCTCCGGCCTGCCCGCCGATATGCAGGTCGGCGAGGCCATCCGCTTCTTCTGCGCCTATCACGGCGTGGCGCCGCGCTACGATCTCATCGAGCGGCTCGGCTTGCAGGCCAAGCGACGCAACACGTATGCGCAGCTTTCCACGGGGCAGCAGCGACGCTTAGCGCTGGCGCTGGCCGTGGCCCACCAGCCGCCCGTCGTCTTCTTAGATGAGCCGACGGCCGGGCTGGACGTCGGATCGCGCGCGGAGTTGCACACGCTGGTGCAAGAACTGCGAGACGCCGGCGCGACCATCATTCTGGCGACCCACGATATGGCCGAAGCCGAGAAGATGTCCGACCGCGTCGCCATCTTGCTGCGGGGGAAAATCGCCGCCACCGGCACGCCCCGCGAGATCACGGCGACGGGCGCGAGCTTCACCAAGGTCTTGGTGCGCACGGAGCAATCGGTGCTGCACCAGAACGGCGCCGAGTTCCCCGGCGTCAACCGCCATCTGTTAGATGAGGAGTACGCCATCTACTTCAGCACCGATCCCGGCCCCACCGTGACGGCCCTGCTGCATCATATCGAGGCGCGCGACGATAAGCTGATCGACCTGCGCGTCGAGCGTCCCACGCTGGAAGAACGTTTTCTTGAAATCACCACGGAGGTGTCACAATGACCGCTTTTATCAATCACTTTACATTTGAATTCAAGACGGGCCTGCGCAACTCTACCCTGTTGTTTATGAATTACCTCTTCCCCCTCGGCGTCTACGCGATGATGGGATTGGTAATGACGCAAGTCAATCCGATGTTTGTCGAGACCCTTTTCCCGGCGATGACCGTTTTCGTCATCCTGGGCGGCACGATCTTGGGCCTACCCAGTCCCATCGTCGAGGCGCGGGAGGCCGGCATCTACCGCAGCTACAAGATCAACGGCGTCCCCGCTGCGTCCATCGTCGCCATCCCCGTGCTGACGACGATGTTCCACGCGCTCATCGTCGCGACGGTGGTCGCGCTCACCGCCGCGCCGCTTTTCGGAGGCGTCGCGCCCAACCATTGGTTGCCCGTCGCCGGGATCGCTGCCCTGACGGCCTTCACGTGCAGCGCCACCGGCGCACTCATCGGCGTCGTCTCCGCGAACTCCCGCGCCACCACCTTGCTCTCGCAGCTCATCTTCCTGCCCTCGATGCTCATCGGCGGGATGATGATGCCGCTGGACTTTATGCCCGCGTCGGTGCAGCGCTTCTCCGCCCTGCTGCCCACCACCCACGCGATGCAGGCCCTCGAAGGCTTGGCCTACGGCAAAACGACCGCCTTCGCGCCCACGACTGCCATCCTCGTGCTGCTGACCAGCGGCCTGCTCGCCTTCGGCCTGGCGATCTATCTCTTCAATTGGGACAGCCGCAACCAGACCCGGCGCGGCCACCCGCTGATGGCCCTGATCGCGTTCGCGCCATATCTGGTGAGCCTGGTTCTGTAGCTACCCGGGCGATCCTATGCTCACAGCCCCCCGCAAGGGGGGCTTTTTGTGTGCTACAAGCTGGGTTCTTGAAGATTTCTCTGAAGAATGTCTAATTCTCCGGGAATTCGAAGCAGGAGTTGATGTGTGCGCTACATCGCTTAGCATGCAACCTCGTGTATCTTGGAGACCTTGGAACTGCTTCGTTTGCCCAACTACTTCGGGTCTTGAAATCGATCTGAAGTCTATTACAATGAAGGGCAATGATCCATTCGTATCGTGCCGATGTGACTTATACTGCTGGTGTTGTGTTTATATTACCGGGCCTTGCTCATCCTTGTGAATATCCAGTCGAAGACCGCACCGGCGCCCTTCTTCAACGGCCCCAGGCGGGTGGGGTAGTAGAAGTCAGAGTCGAACCAGCCCTTATCGGCGTAGTACCGGTAGTCGAGCGAGCTGTCGTCGAGTTCCAGCTTCATTTTCGTCCGGCCCATGCGGAAAAACATCAGATCGATCAGATTAGGCGATGGATAGTCTGGCTTCTCCAGTCCCTCATAGTATCGTTGGGCCTGCTTGGCGAGCGTTTTGTCGATTTTGCGCTGCTGCTTCTCCGTCATCGGTTCCAGCGTTGTGATGCAGCGGCCCTTCACGACGTTGAACCCTAACGATTTGGCCAAGAAATCCAGGTATTTAACGATTTTGTTGCCGCCATAGATGCCTTGGGCGACGATGCTGGTGAAGGTCTTGCCGAAAAAGCGCGGGCGGTGACAGATGAACGCCAATCGATCCAGAAACGTCTTCATCAGAGCAGATACCTGGAACGCATAATTGGGGGAGGCGAAAACGACGCCGTCGGAGGCCATCATCTTCTCGATCAGCACATCCCGGTCGTCTTTCAAGGGGCAATGCGCCTCGCCCTTCTCGAAGCAGACCTTGCAGCCCCGGCAGGTTTCGATCCGGTAGTCGCTCAGGCGGACGATCTCGACCTCGACGTCGCCCATCGCCTGCAAATTGCTCAGGAACTGCGCGGCTGCGTCGTGCGTGTGCTTCTTGCGCGCGCTGCCGACGAATGCGGTGACTTTCTTCATAGGTTGACCTCCCCTAAC
>JAAAOZ010000283.1 GCA_009908585.1 Chloroflexota bacterium | reverse complement strand
GAGCGGCGGGCGCTCATCCGCAGGACGTGCACATCCCGGCAGTAGGTCTGTAGCGGCGCGACGTGCTCGCGCTCGGTCTCATCAGTGATAAAGGAGACGAGGGTCAGATCGTGCTTGCGGGCGAGGTGCTCGATGAAGTGGAAAGCGCGCAGGCGGTCGCCCCGGTTGGGCGGATAGGGGAGGCGGGAGGTCAGGCAGAGTATGTGCATAATAGTTCCTCCGATTCCGGTGTTAGGATCGCCGCCGCTTTCCCCGGTTCAGGGTTAGGAGGCCCAGGGCGGTTAGGACCTCCTTAGCGGTGCTCGTCAAGCGGTATTTAGCAGCCAGGAGGGCGTATCGCCCCCACTCTTGCAGCGTCATCGGCGCGACGGGCGGGCGTTCGTATCCCAAAGCGGAAAGCGTCGGCCCGGCGATGCGATCCGCCAGCTTGGTGTGGAAGGGGGACATCTCCTTTTTCCACCGCTGTACGCTGCGAGTGGAGATCTCTTCTCGGACTTCGACGTGGCCTCGCGGGCCGATCTGATCCCGCGCCAAGCGCGTGTGCTCCAGCATTGCCGGATGGAATGGCTCGTTCAGGAAGGCGCAGATTTTCTCTATCTCCGGCTGAGGTCTCTGAACCAAGCTTCTGTAATGAATTTCGATGTATCGCTCTGGCCCGAGGTCGCGTCCGGTGTCACGTCCCGATTCGACGTTTAGCACCCAGGTCTTCAGAAGGTAGTAAGGGTCCATATACCAACGATCCGCGCCCCATTTCTTCTGGGCCGAGAGGGTTGTATCGCGCCCATCGCGGATTATGTGGATGAACTGCGCGGCGGGAAAGATCTGGGCCAGCTGGGGGAGGTAGCGCGCGTAGGTGGGCGTCTTGTCGCCCCAGCGCTCCGCGCCGTATTCGGCGAGGATGCGGCGGTAGAGCGCGTCGAGCACAAAGGGCAACCTCTTTTCCAGCAGCGTGGCGTAGAATGTGTCGGTGTCCTCGACCAACGCATACCAATTCCGGTTAAGTTCTCCGATGCGCGTGAGGATCTCGCGTACCTGTTGTTGGCTGAGTTGAACTTGGGGCTTCACGCCCAAAAAAGGGATAAAGCCCGTCTCCTCGGGAACGTAGAGCCGTGGATGGCTGCTGAGGATGAATCGTAGCAGGGTCGTGCCCGAGCGAGGTGCGCCGACGATGAAGAACGGGTTTTCGTTCAGTGCTGTCATCTTTGTCGCTCCATGATCAGATCAGATGGGCGGTTTCAAGCCGAGAAGTTGTAAGACACCTCTGCCCGCTTGCAGTGTCTCGTACTTCGCTGCCAGGGCGGCGATTCGCAGGCGGTCGCGGGGCGATAGCTCCTTGGCCTCCGTAGCCCGCGAATATCCCAAGGTTGTGAGCATCTCTCCTGCAATGGACTCGAAGAGGCGTAAATCGGCCGGCGTCATCTCCCGCGTCCAACGGGCAACGTGTTGGGTCGTCGGGGGCGTGCGCACCGGTGCATGGAACCCGTCATCCGGGATCTGTTTGCGCGCCAGGCGATGGGAGTTGGCCATGGCGGGGATGTACGTTTCATCCAGAAAGTCGCACACTTTCCGAAGTTCTTTCTCAGCGTCTTCGACCAGGTGCTCGTAGCGCAGTTCGTAATACTGCCTCGGCCCCAGGCGGGATGCGGCGGCGCGTGCCTCCTGAATCCGGCGGATCCAGATACGGGCGGCGTAGTAGATGTCAACGTGCAGTTCCTTCTGGCCCCACTTGTCGAGCGTGGAGAGGGTCACGGATGATATGGATAAACTGAGCGGTGGGGAAGATGCGATGGAGTAAGCCAACGTAGCTGGTGTAGATGGGCGTCTTATCTCCCCAGCGGATGGCGTCGTGTTGGCGGGCGTAGGCTTGGTAGAGGGCGTCGAGAAACGCGGCCGGGGTTCGGTCCTCCATCTGATCTAGAAAAGCCGGCAGGCTAGGCGGCTCTCCCTGCCATTCCTTGGCGAAGCGGTAGTGGTCGAAGATAATGTGCAGAAGCTTGTCGATTCGCTGCTGGCTGAGGGGCGCCGTCGGGCGCTTCAGGAAGAAGCGAGGGATGAAGTCGGACTCAGGGGGAATATAGATGCGGGGATTGCTACTGAGCATAAAGCGCAACAGGGTGGTTCCCGAGCGATGGACGCCGATGATGAAGATAGGAGGATGTCTGGGTGAAATCATTAATATCCTCACATAAAATGCTTGACGTTTACTTTGGAGCTTATAAAATGGACAGAAGTTTGGGTAGCCGTTTAGGGAGTGTGTAATGATTGATTCGCCTGTGATTATTATTGGGTGTCCTCGTTCTGGGACGACGTTGTTATACAATATCCTCTCGGAAGTATCGTCTCTTTGGTCGATTGGCTATGAGAGCAAGGCGATCATCGAGCGCTTTCACCATCCTCGTGAGAAGGATTGGACGTCGGGCGCTTTGGATGAGGACGACGTAACCCCTGTTTCACGTGCCTTCATGCTTGAAGCCTTCGAGCGCCAGGCTGCGCCGGGCACCTTCTGGCGTCGGGTCAATCGCTTCCGCGCCTGGTTGCGTCAAAATCCACTCTGGAAGGCGATCAAGCGTCGGGGGCGAACGGAACAAGTCGGATCGAGCGTCAGCAGCGCCGTCCCGCAGCGGGGCCTCGATCTGATTAAGGACGCTGTTGGCCTGCGCAATACGCTCCTGCGGCGCCAGGATACTCCCATTCGATTGTTAGAAAAGACCCCGGAGAATTGTCTGCGACTGCCCTTTCTGTTGGCGCTTTTCCCCGACGCTCGGATTATATACTTGATTCGGGATGGACGCAACAATGTCAATTCGTTGATCGAGGGCTGGAAACAGCCCTACCTCTTCCCTGGCTATCAGGCGCCGGTGGATTTCTCGATTCCAGGCTATACGCGGGGGCGATGGGCGTTCACGCTAATTCCTGGCTGGCGCGACCTGGTTGACACCTCCCTCGAGGAGATCTCTGCCTGGCAATGGGTGCGCTGCAACGAGGCGGTCCTGGCGCATCGTGAGGAGACGGCGGGGACTGTGCCCTACCTCACCGTGCGCTACGAGGATCTGATCGCCCATCCGGGTGAGATTTTGCCCCAGATCGCCGATTTCATCGGCGTTGACTTTGAACAAGAGCTGGGACGTTTCGCCGAGGGATTGCCACGGATCAACGTCGTCTCTGCCCCAGGGCGGGAAAAGTGGCGGCGACAGAACCTCGATGCCATTCGGCGCGTCCTGCCGATTATCGACCCCATGATGGTGCGGCTGGGCTACGAGAGTAATTCCTCGTAAAAAATCAGCAGCCGCTTCTCCATCTCATCCCAGTTATACTCCATTTGGACCAGCTTCTGGCCTCGTTCCCCCATCCTCTGCGCTGCCGAGGGGTGGCGCAACAGCTTCAGGATTGCCTCGGCGTGAGCGGCCGGATCGTCAGCGATGACGCGGTAGCCATTCTCCCCGTTCTGGACGAAAGGTTGGATGGAGCGCAAATCGCCGGCGACGATGGGCAGCCCATAGGCCATGTACTCGAAGAGCTTGGTGGGGATATTCTTCTCGTTCTTGGGCACTGGCTGCCAGGCGATCCAACCCACGGCGGCTTGCTTCAGGTAATCGCCGATAGTCTCGAAGGGCACCCGCCCGGCGATAGTGACGGCGTGGTCGATGCCCCGATGAGCGACGTCGGCGCGGACCTCATCTTCCAGATCCGGGGGCGCGTAATGACCCACGAGTTGGAGGCGCGCCTCAGGCATCTCGCGCAGTACCTGGTGGAAGGCCGCGATCATCAGCCGAGTGCCGCGATTGCGCTCGTGACCGCCCAGGTGGAGAATCGTGGGCGGGCGCTCACCGATCCCGGTGGTTTCGATAGCCGCTTGCTCGAC
>JAAAOZ010000195.1 GCA_009908585.1 Chloroflexota bacterium | reverse complement strand
ATATTGCATCAGAAGTTAACTTTCCTGGCTCTTCAGGAATTCGCCGGATGCAATCTGCCAAGCGCTATTGCGCCGCCCATCCACAACCCATTAACGACGCGAAAAAGGTCTGTAATCCCCACAAACACGCAATTCTTGGCTACTTTTAGGGATGCTGAGGGGGTTGCCCGGCAAAATCCAAAAGACCCACTTTCCTTCAGTTCAAGTGCGTTGCACCTTGCTGACAACCCTCACCCGGAAATTTAAGCAATACGAATTACGCAATACGCTTCGTGTTTCGATTTTTAGATCGTATCAGTCCTCATCAATCATTCAAAGGAGTCTCACTATGCGAATGTCACAGCTATTCAGTCACACCCTGCGCGATGCGCCTTCCAACACGCAGGCGATCAGCCATCAACTGCTGGAGCGGGCGGGCTTTATCCGCCAGCTTGGCGCGGGCATCTTCACTGCGATGCCGTTGGGCCACCGCGCGCTCGCCAAGATCGAGCAGATCGTCCGCGAGGAGATGAACGCCATCGGCGGCCAGGAGATCAAGATGCCCGTCGTCAATCCCGCCGACGTGTGGCAGGAGACCGGGCGCTGGTACGCCATCGGCTCGGAGATGAGCCGCTTCCAGGATCGGACCGGCAGCGAGATGGTGTTGGCGATGACGCACGAGGAGGTGGTCACCGACCTCGCGCGCCGCGAGATCCGATCCTATCGCCAACTGCCCCGGCTCGTCTATCACATCCAGACCAAGTGGCGCGACGATCCGCGCCCGCGCGCCGGCCTGATCCGCGTGCGCGAGTTCACGATGAAGGACAGCTACAGCTTCGACGTGGACGAGGCCGGGTTGGACCAGCAATATCGCGCCCACTACCAGGCCTACTTCAACATCTTCCATCGCTGCGGGCTGGACGTGATCGCCGTCGGCTCCGACACGGGAATGATGGGCGGCAGCCTGGCCCACGAGTTTATGGTGCTCGCGCCCATCGGCGAGGACACGCTCATCCTCTGCGATAGCTGCGGCTACGCGGACAATCGCCAGGTCGCCACCTTCCAGAAGCCGCCCGCGCCCGCCGAAGCGCCTCGCCCCATCGAGAAGGTCGCCACGCCCGATGTCACCACCATCGACGACCTGACCGCTTTCTTGGAGATTCCGCCGGCCAAGACGGCGAAGGCGGTCTTTATGATGGCGGAGGTAGCAGGTCAAAAAGTCCAAAGTCAGGAAGTCGAAAGTCAGGAGGATGAAGAGCAAGAAAGTGAGGAACGATTCATCTTCGCGGTGGTGCGCGGCGATATGGAGGTGAACGAGACCAAGCTAGCGAACGCGGTTCAGGCGCGCGCGCTGCGCCCCGCCACCGACGAGGAGATCCGGGCCATCGGGGCGGAGCCGGGCTACGGTTCGCCCATCGGCGTGCATGATGCGCTCATCGTGGCGGACGAGGCCATCGTCGAGTCGCCCAACCTGGTCGCGGGCGCCAACGAGGCCGGCTTCCACCTGCGCAACGTCAACACCGGGCGCGACTTCACGCCCGACATCGTGACGGACATCACGGCCGCCGGGGAGGGCAACGCCTGCCCGCAGTGCGGGCACGCCCTACGCGCGGATCGCGGCGTCGAGGTGGGCAACATCTTCAAGCTGGGCACGCGCTATTCGGCGGCGATGGGCGCCACTTTCAAGGACAGCGAGCGCGTCGCGCGTCCCATCGTGATGGGGTCGTATGGCATCGGCATCGGGCGGGCGCTGGCCTGCGTGGCCGAGAGCCACAACGACGAGTACGGCCTCATCTGGCCGATCACCATCGCGCCCTACCAGGTGCACATCACCGCGCTGACGGGCCGCGATGAGGAGGTCGCCCAGGTCGCCGACCAGCTCTACGCGGATCTATCGGCCGTCGGCGTCGAGGTGCTCTACGACGACCGCGACGAGAGTCCCGGCGTCAAATTCAACGACGCGGATCTGCTGGGGATGCCACTGCGCATCACCGTGGGCAGTCGCGGCCTCAAGAAGGGCGTCGTCGAGCTGAAGCGCCGGGATCGCAAGGAACGCACGCCCGTGCCGTTAGATGAGATTATCGAGACCGTCCAGGCCGAAATCGCGGCGCTGGCGGCGGAGATTGAAGCGCAGGTCGTCGATGTGCCGTTCAGGGAAAGCTGACAAAACATCAAAGCAGCAAATAACAAATCAGGGATCTGTTTAGTTTTCTGAGCAGACCAAGGTGCAACGCACTTGAACTGAAGGAAAGGCGCGGCCTCATACAGATACGCCTGGCGACAAACCCAAAAGTGCGTTGCACCTAACAACCCTAAGGTAGTTCCAGAAATTAAAACCTCCCAAACCTGATGCTTTCTCCTCAGAAAACTGACCGTTTTTGGGAGACTTATTTTCTTGGAACGGCCTAAACGGTTACCAATTTTTGGGCATTGTTCAAAAACCCAAAGAGTTAGATTCACAATTTATATCTAAACTGAAATTTTTTAGAGTAAGATTTTGCGAATTGCGCTTAGCGACATCCATTTTGACTCAAAAAACAGGGGTGGTTCATTTTCCGGGATAATAACGCTCATTTTCGAAGTAGCTTTGATGGCAACTTGCTCCCTATAAGTCAGAGTCGTTAAGGAGCTTTGGCGAAAGTGTCAATCTAGGTAGTTCCAGGATTTAAAACCTCCCAAACCTGACGTCCTTTCCTTGGAAAATCACGTGTTGTTGGGAGATTTATTTTCTTGGAACGGCCCTAACTTAAACCATGCCAAATTTTTAGTAACAAATGGAGGGATGGTTCACAAATAGGTTGACACTTTTACTCATCATCTCTAGGCCCAGCGGTTCCCACGGCCATTGGGCCATTGGGTCAAAAGAAAAACCACGGGCCACTGGGCGTAACACGCCTTAGCGAAGTCGCCCTTCGGCGACTAAATTCTAACCAGCGAAGGCCGGTTTCGCCCAGGCGTAGCTTGCTATGCCTCGTAGCCGCGAATTCCCTCGGCCATTGGGCCTTGGGGCCAAGGTATTCGCCAGGCTTTGTTCAGTATCTACTTGACCATTACAGAAATCGCGTGGTTGTGGGGATCACAGACCTTTTTCGCGTCGTTACTGGGTTGTGGATGGGCGGCGCAATAGCGCTTGGCAGATTGCATCCGGCGAATTCCTGAAGAACCTTGCGTATTTCGTACAATCAAACGGGCCGTTGGCGACATCGCCAACGGCCTTTTTCTTTGGGGGAAAAGTTAAAGTGATCTTTACCTCTTTTTAACCTTCTCTTAATAAAGTTCGTATAAAATTTGTGTAAGTACCACACTTCATTGATCGTAAGATCGTATCCTCATATCCGTAGCATCATCATGTGGCCTCGAAAGGGGAGTTGTGACGGTGAGCGTCCGGCATAAGTTGATCCGCAGGCAATGGCTCAGGGTTGATGTTAGATGCTCTACGGCTGCGCAGTACGCACCCCTTCTCTCTTCACTCCCAGCCCACGGATTAGCATACATCCCTCTTGCTGCTAATGTTGAATTTATCCTCAATTGAGTGGTGTTCACCTGTGCACATCAAGTTCCCTTATGCAGTGTCGAAGAAATTTAGCCATCCAAACCAAGATTTTAGGAGGTAATGTCATGTTCGAGCGAATGCAAAACAGTTGGGCCTTGATTAAAGCCAGCGCGGGCGTCCTGCGCGCCGACAAAGAGCTGATCATCTTCCCCATCCTCTCTTCGATTGGTGTGTTGCTGGTGACTGCCAGCTTTGCCTTTCCCCTGCTCCTGACCGGCTTTTTCACCGCGCTGATGGAGGGAGAGGGGCAGTCGCAGTTGCTCAGTTACCTGGTCGGCTTCGGGTTCTACCTTGTGCAGTATACCGTCATCATCTTCGCCAACTCGGCCCTCATCGG
>JAAAOZ010000285.1 GCA_009908585.1 Chloroflexota bacterium | reverse complement strand
CGCAGCGCCTCGAGGAGGAGGGGCTGGCGATGATGTACGGCGATTTCCGGCGACCGAGCATGTTGGAGGAAGCGGGCGTGCATCAGGCCAGGGCGTTGATCGCCTGCGACGAGGACGACATGGTCAACTTCGAGACGACGCTGCGCGCCCGCGAACTGCGCGCCGATCTGCGCGTGGTGATGCGGATGTTCGAGGCCACGTTAGGCGAGGAGTTGCAGCGTACTTTTGATATCGACGCGGTCTACAGCACGTCGGCGTTGGCGGCCCCGGCCTTCGTCGCCGCCGCGTTGGATATTCACGTCGCGCAATCGGTGTTGGTCGGAGAGCAGCGCCTCTTCATCGCCCGCATTCAGATCAAGCCGCTCTCCCGTCTGCTCGGCGATCACACCGGCGCCCTGACCGACGAGCAGGATCTGACCGTGCTGCTGCACGCCAGAGGCGAGACGATCCAGGTCCCGCCCGGGCCGGATCAGCGGCTCGCGCCCGGCGATGAGATCGTCGTGCTGGCCTCGGAGGCGAAGCTGCGCGATCTGGGCCGGCGCAGCCGGACCTCGCGCGAGATTTGATCATCGATTTTATCCACCGGACGCTTTTAGAAAACAGCTCACGGATTTTCACGGATCATACGGATTTTTAGATTTTCTGGCAGAAAAGTCGTTCGGATTGGTGAATATCTTGCCGCTCAAGTTCATCTGGACGAGTTTAAAGATGAATTTTAACAATTTAATCTCCAAAAATGATTTTTGCAATATAAAAATCAAAAAGTATCTGCGTTAATCTGTGTTTATCCGTGAGCTAAAAAGTTTCCATTAGCTAAGGTAGTTCCAGAAATTAAAACCTCCCAAACCTGATGTTTTTCCCTCTGAAAACTCCCCGTTTTTGGGAGACTTATTTTCTTGGAACGGCCTAATCGTCGATAATTATTTACAGGGGAGATTTTGAGATGAATGGTTTGATGCCCGTGCTGTACGGTTTACTTGCCGTGTTGGGGATCGGGGTTGTGGGGATTAGCGCGCTCTTTCTCACGTCGCGTGTCCAATTTCTTCTCTCCTCGCGCCGGAATTTGGCGAAGTTAGGGCCTGAAGCGCCGGTGCTTGAGGAGGATGGCGTCCGTTTCCGCGATCTGAACAAGAATGGTAAACTCGATGTGTACGAGGACCCGCGCCAACCCGTCGCGGCGCGCGTCGAGGATCTGCTGGCGCAGATGACGATCGAGGAGAAGGTGGGCTTGATGTTCCAACCGATGATCTCGTCCACCAAGACGGGCGATCTGGTGGAGCGAGCACAAGAGTTTCCCAGCTTTTCGCCCACCTCCGAGTTAGTGGTGGGGCGGCAGATCAAACACTTCAACACGGTCAGTTCCATTTCGCCCCGGCTGATGGCGCGATGGTACAATCGGTTGCAGAAGATGGCCGAGCGCACGCGGTTGGGGATCCCCGTCTCCATCAGCTCCGACCCGCGCCACTCGTGGCAGGAGAACTTAGGCGCGGCCATCGGGACGGAGGGCTTCTCTCTGTGGCCCGATCCGATTGGCCTGGCAGCGACCCGTGATTCGGCCCTGGTGCGGGAGTTCGGCGACATCGCCCGGCAGGAGTACGTCGCCGCCGGCATTCGCGTGGCCCTGCACCCGATGGCGGATCTGGCGACGGAGCCGCGCTGGGCGCGCATCAGCGGTACCTTCGGCGAGGATGCGGACCTGGCCGCGCAGATGACCATCGCCTACATCCGGGGCTTTCAGGGCGAAGAACTGAACCATGAGAGCGTCTCCTGTATGCTCAAGCACTTCCCCGGGGGCGGCCCGCAGAAAGACGGTCTCGACCCGCATTTCCCCTATGGGCGGGAGCAGGTCTATCCCGGCGATAATTTCGACTATCATCTCATCCCCTTCGAGCGCGCATTTGATGCGACCGAGGTCGCGCAGATCATGCCGTACTATGGCATCCCGATGGATCAGACCGGCGAGAATGTGGGCATGGCCTTTAATAAGGAAATCATCACCGATTTGCTGCGCGATAAGTACGGTTTCGAGGGCGTCATCTGTTCCGATTGGATGATCTGTGAGACGGTCAAGCTCTTCGGCCTCTTCAAAATTATGGCGTCCACCTCGTGGGGCGTCGAGGAGTTGACGCCGACGGAGCGCTTTCTCAAGGCGATTGAGGCGGGTGTGGATCAATTCGGCGGACAATTCCAGACGCATCGCATCCTGGAGCTGGTCCGCGCGGGCAAGGTCAGCGAGGCGCGCATCGATGAGAGCGTCCGCCGTCTGCTGCGCCTCAAGTTTCGCCTGGGCCTCTTCGACGATCCATACTTAGATGAGGAGACGGCAGCGTGCGTGTGTGGCAAGCCTGAGTTTCGGGAGAAGGGCGCGCTCGCGCAGCGCAAATCCATCGTCTTGCTCAAGAATGACGCGACGGACGCCGGCCCCACGCTGCCGCTATCGGGGCGGCCCAAGGTCTACATCGAGAACATGGAGGCGCGGGCGGTCAGCGAATACGCCCAGGTGGTCGAGACGCCGGAGGAGGCCGATGTGGCCCTCCTGCGCTTGAAGACGCCCTATCGTCCGATGGGCCGGGGCTTCTTGGAGAAGATCTTCCATCAGGGCGATTTGGACTTCGAGGCGGAGGAGAAGGCCCGCATTCTGGGCATCTTGGACACCGTGCCGACGATCGTCGACCTCTACCTGGAGCGTGGCGCCGTCATCCCCGATATTGCCGCGCGCTGCGCCGGCTTGCTGGCGAGTTTCAACGTCGCGGATGACGCGATCTTGGACGTGATCTTCGGCGAGTTCACGCCTGTGGGCAAACTCCCCTTCGAGATACCCAGCAGCATGGAGGCCGTCCGAGCGCAGAAAGAGGATGTGCCGCATGATTCCTCCGATCCGCTCTTTGCCTTTGGGCATGGGCTGACCTATGAATGACGGTCGGTTCTCCTCCCGCGCGGTGAGGGCAACTTCTATATGTTTCCCTTCTTTTACCTAATCCTGGCGAGTTTTACTTTTTCTTAACAATTAGTTAAAGCGCGATTAAAGACCATCCCGCATACTGTTATGGGATGGTCTTTTTTGTTTGGAAGATAACGAGGTTAAACTGTGCGAAAATTACTACGCGCTTGGCAGCGACGCTTCTGGCATCTACGCTCGCTGCGGGCTAAATTGTTGTGGCCGATTGCCGGCTTGATGTTGACCTCCCTGCTGGGGGGGACGATTGCCTTTGTCGTCGGGAACACGTGGACGCGCAATCAGTTACTGCGCCAGCAGACGTCGGTGGAGGCGCAGCGGGTGACGGAGGGGCTGGACGCGCGGGTGAGCAATCTGGTCGCGGCGGCGGAGTTGCTCGCGGCCGATCCCCGCGTGATCGCCCATATCGCCATCGAAGGCAAGGACGCGCTGGATATCCTCAACAGCCGCGCGGTCGTGGTGCGCGACCGCTTTGGCGTGGATTTGATCCAGCTCTACGACGCGCAGGACGAAGCGCGCATCAATCTTCTGACATCGAGCCTCTATCGGGAAAGCTCGCTGCTCGCCTATGCGGGCAGCGGACAGCCGGTCGTGCGCGTGGTGGCGGATCGCGCGATGGTCCTGGTGCGGGAGGAGATCCCGCAGACCGGCGGCGCCGTCGTCATGGGCATCGATTTGGCCTCGGAGTTGAGCGAGATGGTCAAGCGCTATCGTCTATCCTCTGATTTGGGCATCGTCGTGCCTGCGGCGGAAAGCATGCGCATCAGCTCCTGTGAGGATTTTCCTTTCGATGCGGCGGAGGGCCACAGCGGCGAGATCTACAGCCGGCACGTTCCCTTGGATCTGGGCGATGCGCAGATGACGCTGCGATTGGTTCGCCCGACGACCGAGATCCAGCGGGTGATGATGACGGGGCTGACGGTGATGAT
>JAAAOZ010000224.1 GCA_009908585.1 Chloroflexota bacterium | reverse complement strand
TTGCGTCGCCGTGCGCCCGCGCGGGGTGCGACCGATGAAGCCCAGTTGCAGCAGGTACGGCTCGACGACGTCCATGATGGTGTCGGAGGCCTCGCCCACCGACGCCGCGATGGTCTCCAGTCCCACCGGCCCGCCGCCGAATTTCTCGATGATCGTCCGCAGCACCCGCCGATCTAGGTCGTCCAGGCCGCGCTCATCGATCTCCAACAGCGCCAGGGCCTCCTGGGCAATCGGCTCGGTGATGACGCCGTCGCCGCGCACCTGCGCGTAATCGCGCACGCGACGCAGCAGGCGCAGCGCGACGCGCGGCGTGCCCCGTCCGCGGCGGGCGATCTCCAGGCCGCCCTCCGGCTCCAAGGGAACGTCCAGCGCCTTCGCCGCGCGCGAGACGATCACGGCCAGATCCTCCTGGTCGTAGAAATCGAGGCGGTAGATCGCCCCGAAGCGCGTGCGCAACGGCGCCGAGAGCAAGGCCAGGCGCGTCGTCGCGCCGACGACGGTAAAGCGCGGCAGGCTCAAGCGCACCGTCCGCGCGCCCGGCCCCTGCCCGATCACCAGATCCAAGGCGAAGTCCTCCATCGCCGGGTAGAGGATCTCCTCCACGGTCTTGCCCAGGCGATGCACCTCATCGATGAAGAGGACCTCTTTTTCGTGGAGATTGCTCAGAATCGCGGCCAGATCGCCGGCGCGCTCAATCGACGGCCCGGCGGTGATGCGAATTTTTGCGTTCATCTCGCGGGCGATGATGTGCGCCAGCGTCGTCTTCCCCAAGCCCGGCGGCCCGTAGAAGAGCACGTGCTCCAGCGCCTCGTCGCGCCCTTGGGCCGCGTCGATCAGGATGCGCAGATTTTCGCAGACGCGATCCTGGCCGATGAGGCTGTCTAATCGCTTGGGGCGCAGCGCACGATCCAAGGCGATGTCTTCGGCTTCCGCTTCTGGGGATACGGTGCGTTGTTCTTCGTTATTCATAGTGTAGCGTGACTCCGTCGTGTGACTCGATGACTACGTTTCGACTAGTGTCTTAAAGTTTTCGCCGCTTGGCCCGCCTACGAATGAATTCGAGGCTGATACACAAAACCCGTTAAAAACGGGTTGAAAAGCCACTCGAAAAAGCAACCTCAGTGCGTTTTAACGCACTTTGGATATCAGCCGATGGTTTCAACCATCGGCGCTTCGCAAGGGTGACCCATGGTTAATCTTCCTAACCCTTGCGAAGGGTACTCAGATCTCTGTCATAGCAGGGTGATGCTCCGTCCACAAATGACGTCGGACAGAGAGCCTTCCGAAACCTTCGCAAGGGTGACCCATGGTTAATCTTCCCATGATTTCGCCAATACGCAACGTCGATGGGACCGGGAAAATACGACTCTCCTTCCTACCCTCTGCATCTTTAACTCCCCTCTTCCTATTATAAGGTGAAACCCGACAGCCCCGAAAGGTGAGAGGTGTCCTATTGACATGTCAGACAACTGACATATAATGAAAAGTGAACATGGAGATTATGTATGCCTTCCGTTGAGCCGATCAATATCCAATCGCCCCACGTCCAAGTCGAAGAAGCGCTGACCAAGCTGGTCAAAGAGATGCGACCCGGCGACCAGCTTCCCCCAGAGCCGAAGCTCGCCCGTCAGTTAGGGGTCTCACGCGCCACGCTGCGCGAGGTGCTCCGCCTCTTCGTGGATCGCGGCGTCCTCTCGCGACGCCACGGCGTCGGCACCTTCGTCGCGTCTCGCATCCCTGTGCTGGAAACGGGCATCGAGGTACTGGAGAGCATCGACCGGATGTCGGAGCGGCTGGGCTTGGAGACCGAGATGGCGCATCTGGAGCTTGTCGAGCGCCTGGCCACCCCCTTCGAGGTCGCGGGGCTAGGGCGACCGGAAGGCAGCGAGGTCGAGGTGCTGGTCGTCAACCGCGTCATCGCGATTGCCGGGGAGCCGGTGGCCGATCTCCGTGATATTGTGCCCCAGACCTACCTTCAGAAGGGCGACCTCAATGAGGATTTTCGGGGATCGGTGTTAGACGTCTTCTTGAAGCGCGGCACGCCGATGCTTTCCACCTCCCGCACGGAGATTATGGCCGCCTCCGCGACGCCCAAATTCGCGCAGCGCCTAAACGTCCCGCGCCGAACCGCCCTTCTCAAATTGATCGGCCAACTCTACAGCTTTGATGAGAAGGTGATCGATTATTCAGTCGGCTATTTTGTCCCCGGCCACTTCAAGTTCCACGTGATCCGCCGGGTGACGTGATATTCACAGGAAAAACCGCGCTGCTTCGGCAGCGCGGATCGTTGTCCAATCCAATCTAAGTCCATCTAAACCAATAACCATTTAACCAATAGGAGGTTGATGCAACATGCGTAGTTTCATGGGTCGTGACATTATCTCTCTGAAAAACTTCGAGCGCAACGAGTTCTTCCGCGTCTTAGAGATCGCCGAGGAGCTGGAGCCAATCGCGCGCAATCGCCAGAACGTGGATCTGCTCGATAATAAGACGCTGGTGACGGCGTTCTATCAGCCCTCGACGCGCACGCGCCTGGCGCACGAGGCCGCGATGCTCCGCCTGGGCGGGAGCGTCACGGGTTTCTCCGATGCGAAGATGACGCGCGCGGGCGACTTCTACCAGGAATCGATCAAGGACACCTTCAAGATGCTGGAGTGCTACGGCGACGTCATCGTGATGCGCCACTTCCAACAGGGCGCGCCGGCCGAGGCCGCGAAGTGGGCGAGTATTCCCATCATCAACGGCGGCGATGGCTGGGGCGAGCATCCCACTCAGATTTTGACTGATCTCTACACCGTGCTGCGCGAGAAGGGCGCCATCGACGGGCTGCGCTGGGTCGCCGTGGGCGATATGCGCATGCGCACGATGCACTCGTTGGGCTACGCGCTGACACAGTTCGATTGTCCCATCACCTTCATAGCGCCGCCAGAGATGGACATGCCCGACAGCTTCAAAGAGGATTACGAGGCGATGGGCCTGGACTTCGCGTTTGCCGACCACGTCGGCGACGTCATCGGCGACGCGGATGTTATCCTAGTCGAACCGACCATCCAGCCCGACTACACCAAGTCCCGCGACGAGCGCAAGGGCGACGTACCCACCACGCCCGCCAACTACAAGATCACCCGCGATCTGCTCGTCAATAAGGCCAAGTCCGACGCGATCCTCCTCCACTCGCTGCCCCGCATGGACGAGATTCCCGCCGACGTGGACATCACCCGCTGGTCGCGCTACTGGCAAGAGGGCTTCAACGGCGTCGTGATGCGCATGGCGCTGCTGGCGCTCGTCTTGGGCGCGATGGAGTAATTCTATTGCGTATTTCGTATTTCGTAGACTGTTCAACGGAATACGCAATACGTATTACGAACTAATTAAGGAGACTAAAAATGATCACCAATTTACGTGGTCGCGATTTAATTTGCGATCTCGACTTTTCCAAGGAAGAGGTCGAGACCGTGTTGGACACCGCTTGGGACCTCAAACGCAAGCGGGCGCTGGGGGAACCCCATCCCTATCTGCGCGACAGGACCTTGGGGATGTTGTTCTTCTTCAGCAGTACGCGCACGCGCTGCTCGTTTGAATCGGGGATGGCGCAGTTGGGCGGACACGCCGCCTTCATCGAATCCCGCACGACGCAGGTCTCCCACGGCGACACCGCCAAGGAGATCGGCGAGATTTTGGGCCGCTACTTCGATGGGCTGGCCATCCGCCAGTGCGATTGGGACTACGGCAACAAGTATCTCAACTGGGTCGCCGAGGCCTCGCGCGCGCCGGTGCTGAATATGCAGTGCGATATGTATCACCCCCATCAATGCCTGGCCGATCTGATGACGATCCAGGAGAAGAAGGGGAAGAATCTGCGCGGCAAGAAGATCGTCGTTTCGTGGG
>JAAAOZ010000482.1 GCA_009908585.1 Chloroflexota bacterium | reverse complement strand
GCCGGCCCGAACTTCCCAACAATCTGCACTATACCCCGTGGGGATGCCCTTCTTTCAAAAGCGTGTATAATATCACTAGGCTGACGGCGGCCAACCCCCTATCATATAGGATGGTTTTATTGTGCCTTGCCCTGACGTTGATCATTGTGTGAATCAGTAACTTGTAATTGAGGTGAGAGAATGAGCATAGTTGTTGAAGAAGCACTGGAGATTAGTCCAGAACATCAAGCCATTTTAGACGATATCTTGGAGGAAAATCGAGGTAAATCCGGCGCGACGATGGTGGTGTTGACGTTAGCCCAGGAGCAGATTGGGTACGTCTCACCGCAGATGCAAAAGTATTTGGCCGATGCGCTGGAAGTACCCCTGAGCCATCTCTACGGCGTCTTGACCTTCTACTCCTTCTTCCGAACCAGCCCGCTTGGCCGCCACAAGATCAGCATCTGCATGGGCACGGCCTGCTACGTGCGGGGCGGTCCGGCGATTTTAGAGAAGTATCAGCAGGTTTTGGGCGTCGATCTGAACGAGACGACGGAAGATCGGCGCTTTACGTTGGAGATTTGCCGCTGCGTGGGCGCGTGCTCGCAGGCCCCGTCGTGATGATCGATGATGACGTCATCGGGCGCGTTGGTCCCTCGGATGTGGCGAAGACGCTGCGCGATTACGAATAAATGACCGTTTTCCGGGAGTTGTCGCAACACATCCTGGATATTGTCGAAAATTGTGTCAAGGCCGGCGCGTCATTGGTGCGGATCGAGATCGAAGAGGATCTGACCGAGGATCGTTTAGTCATCGCTGTCAAGGACAATGGCGGCGGCATGGATGAGGCGTTTTTGCGCCATATTTCGGATCCGTGGGTGACCACGCGCACGACGCGCAAGGTGGGGTTGGGCATCCCTTTTTTCAAACAGACGGCTGAAATGTGCAACGGTCACTTTGAGATTCACTCGAAGAAGCAACAGGGCACCACCGTGAAGGCCACATTTCAGCACAGTCACATCGACCGCCCGCCGTTAGGCGCTCTGGTCGGCACGCTGATGTGCATCATCGTTGGGTATCCCCAGGCGGATTTGCTATATCATCACCGCGTCGATGAGCGTGAGTTTACCTTGGATACCCGCGAGGTGCGCGAGATGTTGGGAGATGAGGTTGCCCTTTCCGATCCAGAGGTGCTGGCTTTCTTGCGCGGTCATCTCAAAGAGGGCCTCGTGGAGTTAGGCGGCGAGGTGCAGCCCGCGTTGTAGCAATAACACTAGGGATTGATTATCCACTCAGTCATACAGTAAATTTCATACATTGTAGATTACATAAGGCAGGAGGCTTAAAAGATGAAGAGCTTGGATGAACTGAAGAAGATTAAGGAGCGCGCATTGGAACGCCGCAAGATGTCGCAGGAAAGCTCCCGCGCTCGCGTCGTCGTCGCAATGGGGACCTGTGGAATCGCCGCCGGCGCGCGGGATACGATGAGCGCCATCCTTGAAGAACTCGAGGAGAAGAACATCGATGATGTCACCGTGACGCAGACGGGCTGCATCGGGCTGTGTGAGTATGAGCCGATTGTGCAGGTGACGGTGGGCGATCAGGATATGGTCACTTACGGCCACGTTGACGTCTCGCGCGTGCCGGAGTTGATCGAAAAGCACATCGTCGCAGGCGAACCCATCGAGGCGTGGGCCATCGAGTCGTAGCCATCTGGCGCCTACGTTTCCGTGACCGCAAGGACTATCAAGTCCCAACAAGTCCTAAGGATGGCGTTGCGGCGCCAGTCCTTAACTAAGGAGGTAATATGGCTTATCGTGCACATGTATTAATCAGCACGGCGCCGGAGGGGGCAGGGGCCGTCGAGCAGGCGCTGCTGGACAAGCTGAATGAACTGGATCTGGATCGAGAGATCCGGGTGTTGCAGGCCGACGCGCTCGGTCATCCCGAAGCGGGCGTCGAGGTGGTTGTCTACCCAGATGACACGCACTACGTCGGCGTGACGCCGGAGGACGCCAAGACGATTGTGGCGGAGCATCTCTACAAAGGCCGTCCCGTCGACGCGTTGATGTATGAGGCGCGGGAGGTCGAGCCGATGCCGGCCCCTTCCTCCAAAGAGGTCCGCGTCGTGTTGCGCAACGTGGGCAAGATCGATCCCTTCAACATCGAGGATTACATCATCGAGGACGGCTATCAAGCGCTGGCCCACGTCCTCACGGAGATGACGCCGGAGGAGGTCATCGAGGAGATGAAAACCTCTGGGTTGCGCGGTCGCGGCGGCGCCGGCTTCCCCACATGGCTCAAGTGGTCGTTTGCGCAGCGTAACAGGAGTGATCAGAAGTACATGATCTGCAACGGCGACGAGGGAGATCCCGGCGCGTTCTCCAATCGCCGCATCTTAGAGGGCGATCCGCACGCCGTGATCGAAGGCATGGCCATCGGGGCCTATGCCATCGGCGCCGATCAGGGCTACTTCTACGTCCGCGCCGAGTACCCGGTCGCGATCCGCACGCTGCGCGCCGCGATTGAGCAGGCGCGCGAGTACGGCCTGCTGGGCGAGGACATCTTCGGCACCGGCTTCAACTTCGATCTGGAGGTGCGGATGGGCGCGGGGGCGTTCGTCTGCGGCGAGGAGACGGCGCTGATGCAATCCATCGAGGGGAAGCGCGGCATGCCCCGCACGCGCCCCCCGTATCCGGCGGCGTCTGGCCTCTGGGGCAACCCCACCAACATCAACAACGTCGAGACCCTGGCCAACGTCCCGCAGATCATCCTCCAGGGCGGCGAGTGGTTTGCCTCCATGGGGACCGAGAAGAGCAAGGGCACCAAGACCTTCGCTATCGCCGGCAAGGTGGAGCGCACGGGTCTGATCGAGGTGCCGCTGGGTATCACGATCCGCGAGATCGTCTACGACGTCGGCGGCGGCATCTTGGGCGGCAAGGAGTTCAAGGCCGTGCAGACCGGCGGCCCGATGGGCGGCTGTATCCCGGAGAAATACTTAGATTTGCCCGTCGATTACGAGAGCCTGGCCGAGGTCGGCTCCATCATGGGGTCTGGCGGCTTCGTCGTGATGGACGAGGAAACCTGCATGGTCGATATCGCGCGCTTCTTTATGGAGTTCGCGCAGGAAGAGTCATGCGGCAAGTGCGTGCCCTGTCGCGTCGGCACGCGGCGGATGTTGGAGATCCTCAATCGGATCTGCGCCGGAGACGGCAAGCCGGGCGACATCGAGAAGCTGGAGACGCTGGGCGAGTACGTCAAGCGCGGGTCGCTCTGCGGCCTGGGTCAAGGCGCGCCCAATCCCGTGCTGAGCACGCTGGAGCACTTCCGCGACGAGTACGAGGCCCACATCTACGACAACACCTGCCCTGCGCGCGTCTGCCGGGGCGTCATCGAGTACACCATCGACCCGGAGACCTGCATCGGCTGCACCCGCTGCGCCCGCAACTGCCCCGTCGAGGCCATCACCGGCGAGCCACGCGAAGCCCACGTCATCGATCAGGACATCTGCATTCGCTGCGGCATCTGTCATCAAGTCTGCCCCGTGGATGCTGTCGCGGTTGAATGACACGCTTCGATTATTAAGTAGTTAAGCATTGCAATCAGCCCCCAGCGGCCTTCGCCCTGGGGGCTTCTTCATGGGGGCGGTTTCACGATGCTGTCGTTGTCTGCCCCTCCGTTCATCATAGGCGTGAGCGATTCTTACCCCAAAAAGCAAGCGAATAAATTCGCGGCTACGGGGCGTAGCAAGCTACGCCTGGGCGAAACCGGCCTTCGCTGGTTAGAACTTAGTCGCCGAAGGGTGACTTCGCTAAGGCGTGTGGGTCTTTTGGGTTTTGTCGGGCAACCCCCTCAGTAGCCCTAAAAGCAGCCAAGAATTGCGTGTTTGTGGGGATTACAGACCTTTTTTGCGTCGTTACTGGGTTGCGCGTGGGGATG
>JAAAOZ010000171.1 GCA_009908585.1 Chloroflexota bacterium | reverse complement strand
GGTATCAAAGCTGAAGTGCGCGTCGATGGGATCGCGATGAACGGCCATCGCCACCGGCCCCAAGAACTCCCGCAGCGCCGCATCCTCCAGCGCGATAGCGACCTCGTCCGCCTCCGTGTGCACCTCTAACATCCCCGCCATCACCTCCGGCGAGAGCGTCCACGGGCCAACGTCGCCGGCCTGCGGATCGGAGAAGAGCAGGGTGAGCGGCTCATTCAACATCGCGTTGGCAACGTTCAACGCGCGGGCGGCCTCCTCATCCGTGATCTGTGGCGCCTGCTCGTGCAACACCGGCACGATCTCGGTCGGCGTCAGGCTGTGCAGATGCGGCTCGAGCAACTCCAACGTGGCCGTCACATCCATGCGCCGCCCGATCTCCCCGGACGCCAGATGCAGCGACGCCCCCTCGGAGACAATGCGCGCGTTCTCCGGCGGTCGATTCAGCGCCTCCGCCACCTCCTGGAGTTGATGCTGCGCTGCTGCAGTATCCCAGGCCAGCACCGGCGGCAGCACAATGCCGCGCCAGATCACCTGAAGCCGCTCCCAGAGCGCCGCCGCTCCCGTCTTCGTGTGGCCGATGCGATACGCGCGCGTCAACGTCGCCTGCGTATCAACCGACATCCCCAAATCCGAAGGGGAAAAGGCCCAACGCTCTCCCCCCGGCCCCACAATGACCACATCCGGTTGATGGAGAGGGAGCGCCGCTTCCAGATGCGCCTGCATCTCCGAGGGCGTCATCCACGCCAAAGATATATCCCACACCCAAACGCCCGGCACAAATTGCCCTTCCAGCCCCGGCCCCAAACGCCAGCCTACCGCGACCGTCAACACCATCAAGATACCTAGTAATAACATCAACCAACGTCCCATCTTGACCTCCCACAGTAACTGGTTACGCCTTCCATTCTACTCTACCACACTTTGATTCCTACATCGCGCTATCACTTTCTAGGCTCTTCAGGAATTCGCCGGGTGCAATCATACTATCCCCATCCTCAACCCAGTAACGACGCAAAAAAGGTCTGTGATCCCCACAAATTCTATCCCATGAAAAACAGGACGGGAAATCCCGCCCTGAAAGGTCTTGGATATAGCGATCCAAGACGAGCGATGAAAGACCCGATTACAGATGCAACTCCATCAAACAGAGCGCCAACGCCCCCCACAAGCCCACATCCCGCCCCAACTCGGCTTTGACGATCTTGGTCCGCTCTTGATAGATCGCTGGCGCCCGATCCTTCACGATCCGCCGAATGGGAGCGAAGAGCAAATTGCCAGCGTGGGTCACGCCGCCGCCCAGCACAAAGAGCGAGGGGTTGAGCATGTACATCAAGCTGACGATGGCCGAACCGAGGTAGGCGCCGGCCTCTTCGAAAAGCTCTAGCGCCAGTTCATCCCCGGCTGCGCCGGCCTCATTCACCTCTTTAGCCGTGATCTTGGACAGATCGCCCTCGACCATCTCGCGCAGCATCGAGGGGTCACCTGCATCAAGGCGCTCACGCGCCCGGCGGGCAATCGCCGTGCCGGAGGCCATCACCTCCAGACAGCCGATGTTGCCGCAGTTACATCGCGGGCCGTGGGGATCTACGGCCATGTGGCCGATCTCGCCGCCCAAGCCCTGGCCGCCGGTGAAGAGACGATTATCAAAGATCATGCCACCGCCCACGCCGGTGCTGATCGTCATGTAGATCATATTAGAGACGCCCTGCCCGGCGCCGAAGCGATGCTCCCCTAACCCCGCGACGTCCGCGTCGTTGCCCAGGAAGACGGGGATGTCGAAGGCGTCCAGCAATTCATCACGCAGAGGGACATTCTCCCATCCCGGCAGATTAGGGGCGAAGCGCAAAATCCCCTGGCTGAAATCAATCGGCCCCGGCGCACCGATGCCAATCGCCGAAACTTTCTCATCCATCGGCCACACCTGGCGAATAGCGGATTTGATCCGCCGCATCACAAACTCCACGCCGTCCGAGGCCCCGGTCGCCATCGCGACGCGCGCCTCCTGCACCCCATCCGCCGTATATCGTGCGGCCCGGATCTGGGTGCCGCCTAAATCCACCGCCACAAATCGCAAAGATGACATCCGACCTCCTGCAAGAAAATTAGTTAGAAGTTACAAGCTGAAAGTTGCAAGTCAAAAAGTCCTGATTGTATTCAAGGCTCTTCAGGAATTCGCCGGGTGCAATCGTCAAGCGCTATTGCGCCCCCCACCTGCAACCCAGGAACGACGCAAAAAAGGTCCGTAATCCCCACAAACACGCAATTCTTGGCTGCTTTTAGGGCTACTGAGGAGGTTGCCCGGCAAAATCCAAAAGACCCGGTATACTTAGGTTGGAGGTGGTCATGATGAGTACGCTTACTATTACTCTTTCCGATGAAAAATTGCTGGCCTTAAGAAAGTTGGCCGGTGATTTGGGTGTTGAGCCTGAGGAATTGATTCGTCTCAGTGTGGATGATTTGCTGACACGGTCGGATGACGCATTTGAGAAAGCGGTTACGAAAGTTTTGGAGAAGAACGCCGAATTATATAAGCGATTAGCATGAAGTTTCGCTATCTTGAGCTTGGTGAGGTTCTCCAACTGTACCTTTGGGTGATGAGGCAATCCGGTGGTACCGTTGGTATAAGAGATTTGGGGCTTTTGGAATCAGCGCTGGTGCAGCCGAGGGCGACATTTGGCGGCATAGATTTATATCCCACGATAGCAGAGAAAGCTGCGGCAATTGGTTTTTCGTTGATCAAGAACCATCCGTTTGTGGATGGAAACAAACGGATAGGACACGCGGCGATGGAAGTGTTTTTGATGTTGAATGGATACGAGATCGAGGCGAATGTTGACGAGCAAGAGCGCATAATACGTGATCTAGCTGCTGGAAACCTAAATCGGGAGACTTTTGTTAGCTGGCTTCGTGAGCATATCGTTACCGAATCCGGTGATGAGATGCTGTAGCTTTTCATTAGTGGGGTGAACGACATTCCATGGCCTACGAAGAGATTCAAGCGTTGTGCAACGCCGCGCTGGTCTCCGTCAAGGATATATTGCCGCCCGCGCTGTACCAAGAGGCCGATGCCTGGATCAACCAATACGATGAGTGGGGCCTCGCCATCGAGTTCGTGATCGACGAGATCGGCGAATTGGATCTCCCGCTGGCGCGCGAGCAATTCGAGGCCATCCAGGCCGCGATGATCGCGATGGGCAAGGGCGAGAGCGACCGGATGGCGTGGCTCAGGGCCTATATGGCGCGGTAAGGCTTGCTCTCTGTTGGTTTATAGGAGTTACGCACGGAGTATATTGGGGATAATTTTTCACCACACGAGGCACGGAGAACACTGAGAAACGCCTTAAAAACTCTGTGCCCTCAGTGCCTCAGTGGTAAAACTTCCCATTCTGCTTGAGTTTTGCGTAAGTCCTGGGTTTAGTTGATTACAACCATCCCCGTTGCATCGCTTCGGCGACGGCGGCGGCCCGCGAATCGACTCCCAGTTTGTTGTAGATGTTGGTCAGGTGCGCCTTGACGGTGCGCTCGGTGATGCCCAACTTCACCCCGATTTCCTTGCTGCGATCCCCGCGCGCGACGGCGTCCAGCACCTCTTGCTCGCGCTTGGTCAACGCGATCGCTTCGGGTTCCGGCTCGGCGGCCTGGGCCAACACCTTCGCAACAACCTCCGGCTTGAGCAGCATCTCGCCCCGCGCCGCCGCCCGAATCGCGTTGAAGAGCGTCTCGCGGCCGGTGTCTTTGAGCAGATAGCCCCGCGCGCCGGCCTTCAGCCCCTGCACCATCAGATCATCCTCGTTATAAGTGGTCAGAATCACCACGGCGATCTCCGGTTGCGTCGCCTGCAATTTCTTGATGGCCGTCAGCCCATCCATCTCCGGCATCCGCAGATCCATCAGGATCACGTCCGGCCGGACCTCGCCCGCTAGCTGCACGG
>JAAAOZ010000290.1 GCA_009908585.1 Chloroflexota bacterium | reverse complement strand
CCGAGTAAGTGCGAATTCAAGGTCTAAAACAAGTGTTTGACCGGCGAATTTGCAGATAACCAGGGATAGAAAGCGGCCAGAGAGTCGGCGAAGGCCGACTTCGTCCAGGCGTAGCTTGCTACGCCCCGTTGCCCGCGACTTCAGTCGCCGGGCTTTTTCTCTCCTATTACCGGATTATTTTTTAATCTTCATCAGCCGTTGGCGACGAAATATTTCACCTAAAAACCGACAAGAGTCTATGGGGCTTTTGGATTTCGCCGGACAACTCCCCAGATAACCCTAAAGAGCGCGAGGATTCGCGCGCGTGTGGGGATCACAGACCTTTTTTTGCGTCGTTATTGGGTTGCGAATGGGGATAGTACAATTGCACCCGGCAAATTCCTGAAGAGCCAAGTCTATAAGAGAATGATTTTCCTGCGTTATGATAGAGAAAAACAAGCGAGATTCCAACCATTCGCGTGGTGGTGCGACCGGTACTTATGAGTAAGAGTGATGATAGTTGTAGGAAATCGCGGAAAAAGGAGATTGCCGTGAATGATGATAAGAGTATTTTAGTTGTGGATGATGAGGCTTTTATTCGCGTCCTCTTGGCTCAGACGCTGGAGGAGCTAGAGGATCTGGGCGTGGAGATTTTGTTGGCGGAGGATGGCCAGGAGGGGCTGGATTTAGCGCTGGATGAGCGCCCAAATCTGGTCTTCTTGGATGTGATGATGCCCAGGTTGAGCGGCTATGAGGTCTGCCAGCGCATCAAAGAGACGGACGAGGGCATCTATGTCATTCTGTTGACGGCCAAGGGGCAAGCGGTGGATAAGGTGACCGGCTCGGAGGCGGGCGCGGACGAATATGTCACGAAGCCCTTTGATCCCGATTATATTTTGGAGAAAGCTGCCGAGATCTTAGAGGTTGATCTCTTTTAACGCATTGAGGTAAAAGTGACACACCGACTTTCCCACAGCTCACAGCCCTCGTCCCCGAGGGTGTCTAAGGCACAAAAACCGTGTCGGACGCCCCCGAGACGGTGGCTTTGAGCGAGCAGGTGCGACTTTTACCCTAATGCCTTTTAACATTCTCGGATATGATACGGTCGGGCCCCCGTTCTGGGCGATGTGTTGGCGGCTGATGGGCTTAATCAATTGCCCTGACTTGGGACGTTCTAAAATCCTCCAATTCTTTCAGAAGAGTCAAATTTTCCCCGAAAAATGGCCCGTTTTTAAGGGGGATTGTCTTCTGACTCGGCTTCATCGTGCTTTTCAATTCAATGTAATCTACATGACCCAGACACCTCAGTTCCCGTAGTTCCCTATAGGATATAGAACTATATCTTCTCAGAAGATTGTGGGCCTTTCGCCCTACGTGGCTCTCCATCCATAGGGAAGATACGAAAGGTGCGTTCTACCGAATAGGGTGGGGGGATACGCAATATGGACGAATCGAAGGTAGGCAACCCCGTGGATATGGATGTTTCGCACGTGCGCCGAAATATTATCCTGATGTTCGCCGTCGTGGCGGCGGTGGGCATCATCATCTTAGGCACGACCACCCCGCTCGTGCTGCACTTCCGCACGGGGACGCGAGAGCAAGCGCGCTGCTTGTACCTCATCTTCGGCCCGATCATACTTATGGGCGTCGTAGCTTTCCTTTACGTCTACTTGCGCCCCATCGCTAAATTGGCTAAACTGCGAGAATCCGGCGCGCCTATCTCCCCGGCATTGACCCAACGTGCGCGGACGTTAGCATTCAAGGCTCCTATTTATTTCATGATCGTCCCAGTATTGATCACCTTCGTCGTGGCTTTCATCAGTGATCTCGCCGGTTTGCTGTTTGTCGAAGATTACACTTTCTTTCGGCATCTGCTGGGCACCGTGTTTGTCACCATCGTGGCGGCCAGCCTCTCTTTGCTGATGTCAGTCTTTGCACGCCGGGCGCTGAAGCCGGTGTTGTTCTTCACCTTCGGGGACGCGCAGGATATCGGCCCGCGCTTCTCGATCCGCGAGCGGCAATTCGTCACCTCGATGCTCCTCACCGTGATCGCCATCACATTCCTGGGCCTTTTCGGCTACACTCGGATGCTGGAGATCACCCGTCAAGCCACGCAGCAGACCTATCACCAATTAGGCGAAAGCATCGCCGGGCAACTCGCTGATCACCTGGAGGGGCAAGCCCTGCTCGATTACGTCGAGGCGCTGAGTCTCGATTATGGCGTTGCTTTTGTCCTAGATGAATCCACGCAGCGTATCCGCACCGATGTACCGAGCGCCTACGATCCCCTGGAAGCAATGACGCCCTCGCTGCTGGCCCTCGCGACCAGCGCCCCTGCCCCCGCCGATGATCCCCTCCTCTTATGGGACGGCGAAGTCCTCTTCTTCGATCTGTCGGCGGCCGAGCCGGGTTGGTGGCTTGGCATCTACTACAGCATCGAGATGCGGGACATCCCTTTCTTACGAAGTTCCCTGTGGATCTTGGGCGCTTTCATCTTGAGCATGTTCGCACTTGTTTTCATAACCAATCATTACACCTCGAAGGACATCACGCGCGATCTCAACTATGTCATCGAAGGGATGCGAGCCTTGGTGAAGGGGCAGGAGGGCGTGAGGTTCAAGAAGTTGGAAGTGCTTTCCTTGGATGAGGTCGGCGATTTGGTCGTGGCGTTCAACGCCGTGCTGGATAAATTCCAGCAGCAACAGCGACAATTGGCGCAGGAGAAGGCCGAGCTGCGTGCATTATTAACCATCTCCCACGATATTGGCTTTCTGCTGGAGGCTGACCAACTGCTCAATCGCATCCTCGCCAGTGTGAAAGAGGGCTTTGGCTACGAGAATATCCTGGTCTTCCTGGTCGATCAGGGCGCCGGAGAGATTTATTGCGCCGTCGCGCCCCCGCATCTCGCCTATGCGGAGGGCAAACGCTGGTCCCTTAATCGCCCCAGCTTGGTGAGTGAGGTAGCGAAGACGGGCGAGATGCAGTACGTCGCGGGGCCGGAGCGGGCCCAGCTCTCCTACTTCCCCAGAGGGACCAACATTCAAGCGGAGTTGGCCGTGCCGATGCGCGTTGGCGAGGACATCCTGGGCGTCTTCAGTGTCGGCTGCCTGCAGGCGGATGCCTTCGATGAGCGCGACCGGCGCATCATCACGGCGGTGGCCGACCAAGCCGCCGTCGCGCTGCATAATGCCTACCTCTATCAGGAGGTCAAGCGCCAACGCGAGACCTCCGCAACCTTGGTCGAGCTGGCCAAGGTCATCAACTCCACGCTCGATCTGGAGCCGCTGCTGGATGCGGCGCTGGAGCAATTGACGCGCGTCATCCCCTACGATTCCGCCTCGATTTTGCTGATCGATGGCCCGCCGGTCGCCGATCAATCCGAGCTTCTGCAACAAGATCTGGTGGTCGCTGCCGCGCGGGGCTTCGATAACGTGGCGGAGGTGGTCGGCAGCATCTTCCACCCCGAGGATGAGCGCGATATTGGCTACCGGGTGATACGCGATCAGCGCGTCGAGGTGGCGCCTGATGTGCGCGAGGAGCCGGCGTGGGGGCAAGACGCGGATCAGATTGGAGCGCTCAGCGCTGTTCGCTCCTGGATTGGCGCGCCGCTGGTGGTGCGAGGCTTGAGCCTGGGCCTGGTGACCATCGATAGCACTCAGACCGGCTTCTACAATGAGCGCTACGGCCAATTGGCCCAAGCCTTTGCCGATCAGATCGCCGTCGCGGTGCGGAATGTGCGCCTGTATCGCATGGCCAAAGAACGGGCGAAGCAACTCTCGCTCCTGCATGAGGTCTCACAGCGCATCACCGCTGTGTTGGATGTGGATAAGCTCCTCGCAGAGATTGTGCGGCTGGTGCAGGACACCTTCGCTTACGAGGTCGTGACGGTGCACCTCTTGGATGAGACGACGGGCAATTTGAACTTCGTCGCCCAGCAGGGGATGGACGCAGAGGTAGTGGATTTT
>JAAAOZ010000168.1 GCA_009908585.1 Chloroflexota bacterium | reverse complement strand
AAGGATCGGGGCGATTCGCGGAATCGCCCCGATTGGCATATAATGGATGGGAGAATAGGGCAAACGAAGCAGTATCGCCCGCATCAACCCCAACTCCCTCATAAATATCAGTCTGAAAGCAATTTGAAATCTAATGGAGGAGCACAAGATGGCAAAAAAGAGTTCCGTGATTAAGAGTGAGACCTTTATTCCCCCAGCGCCGCACAGCGTAGGGCAAACCGGCTTGAACCTGGGGATGCTGACCGACTTAGCATTGAAAACTCTCTACTTCGAGAGCTATTTATCCGGACGCGATCTAGCTAAGCGGATGGCGCTGCCGTTTCCCGGCGTGGTCGATGAGGTGCTGGAGTTCCTCAAACGCGAGAAGCTGTGCGAGGTGCGCGGCGCCAGCGGTCGCGGCGGCCTGTCGGAGGCGCTGTACGAGTATGTGCTCACCAGCAAGGGCCGCGATATGGCGCGGGAAGCGCTGGAGCGCTCGCAATATGCCGGCCCCGCGCCGGTGCCGCTGACCTACTATAACAAATCTGTGCGCGTGCAGGGCCTGAAGGAAGTCACCATTCATCAGCGCCAAGTGCGCTCGGCGCTCGCCCACCTAGTCTTCAGCGAAGAGACCTTCGAGCAAATCGGGCCGGCGGCGAACTCCGGGCGGTCGATCTTCCTCTTCGGCTATCCAGGCAACGGCAAGACCTCCATCGCGGAGGCCATCGGCTCGATGCTGATGGAGGGCGACATTTATATTCCTTACGCAGTCGAGGTGGAGGGCCAAGTTATCAAGGTCTTCGACGATGTCAACCACCAGTTGGCCGAGAAGAAGCCGCAACGTGGCGTCGACGCCCGCTGGTTAAAAGTCCGCCGCCCCTTTATCGTCGTCGGCGGCGAATTGACCTTGGAGGGCCTCGACCTGGTGTACAATCCCAACAACAAATTCTACGAAGCCCCCTTCCAGATGAAGGCCAACGGCGGCATCTTCCTCATCGATGACTTTGGACGCCAGCAGGTCAGGCCGGAGGTGCTGCTCAACCGCTGGATCGTCCCGCTGGAGAAGCGCATCGACTTTTTGACGCTCCACACCGGGCGCAAATTTGAGATCCCCTTTGAGATCTTGATCGTCTTCTCCACCAACCTGGAGCCACAGGAACTGGTGGATGAGGCGTTCCTGCGCCGCATCCGCCACAAGATCGAGGTGAAGGACCCCTCGTGGGACGAATACGCGGAGATTTTCCGGCGAATGGCTGACGCCAAGAAAATCCCCTTCAATGAGCAATCGTTGGCTTACCTGATCCGCGAGCACTACATCAAGGCGAAGCGCCCGCCTCGCGCCTGCCATCCGCGCGATCTGCTGGATCAAATCATCGACATCGCGCGCTATCTCAGCGTGCCGCCCACGATGAGCCAAGAGCTGATCGACCGGGCGGCGGCGTCCTACTTCGTGGACCTGTAAGGAAACCTCTATGGCAACCTTTCCTTCTGAATGGTGGCGCGGGCATCCGCTGATTTTCGCGCATCGGGGAGCGAGCCAGGTAGCGCCGGAGAACACGCTAGCCGCCTTCCGACAGGCGGTCGAGATCGGTGTGGACGGCATCGAGTTAGATGTGCAGCTCTCCGCCGATGGCGTGCCCGTGGTGATCCACGACGCGACGGTGGATCGCACGACGGACGGCAGCGGCTGGGTGCGCGATCTCGCCCGGGCGCAATTGCAGGAGTTGGACGCCGGCGGCCACGCAGGGGCAGCCTTCGCCGACGAGCGCATCCCCACCTTGGAAGAGGTGCTGGCCGAGGTGGGCGACAAGTTATTGATCGACATCGAACTGAAATATCCGACGCTGGAGACGGTCAGCCTGGAGGCCCAGGTCATCGAGGTGATCCAACGGCTGGGGATGCAACGTCGGGGGTGGCTCTCCTCGTTCAAGCCCTACGCGCTGCACACTGCGCGGCGATTGGCGCCGGAGATGCCGTGCGGCTTGATCTACGGGCCGCTGAGTCCCGGCTCGTGGCTGCTGGGGCCGATCACGCCCCACGAGGCGCTGCATCCGCACGCCGGCTTAGTCAGTAAGCGGATGATGCAGCGGGCGCGGCGGCGAGGTCAACGCGTGATAACATGGACGGTCGATGATCCCGCGCAGGCGCGACAATTGGCCGCCTGGGGCGTTGATGCGATTATCACGAATACCCCAGCGGCGCTGCTGGACGCTATCCGCAAATGAAGCAAAACAACAAAGCGGCAAGAATAACTTAATCATGCAAATCTGCTCAAAAACGCTTGTAGCTCCATGGGAAGTAGAAGATAAAGTAAAGGCAGACGACACAGGAGGATGCAAGAGATGAAACTGGCAGTTTGCTCGGACATTCACGACAATTTAGCGGCGGTGGATCAGATGGTGGAGGAGATTTCAGGCGCAGCGAATGCGCTCTGCTTCTGCGGGGATTTCTGCGCGCCGTTCACGCTCAAGTCGCTGG
Organism: Chloroflexota bacterium; assembly: GCA_009908585.1. Classification (GTDB taxonomy): domain Bacteria; phylum Chloroflexota; class Anaerolineae; order B4-G1; family SLSP01; genus JAAAOZ01. Next base: position 1,505 of record JAAAOZ010000168.1, on the reverse strand, counting down.
CGGAGGGCTTCGATGGGCCGATCCACGTGGTGTGGGGCAACAACGACGGGGATCAATGGCTGCTCACGGAGATCGCGCATCACTTTGAGCAGGTGAATTTACACGGGGTTTTCGCGGAGCTGGCATGGGATAACTTCCGCGTGGCGGTAGTGCATTACCCCAAGTTGGGTCACGCTCTAGCCCGCTCGGATTATTACGACGTGGTCTGCTACGGCCACGATCACACAGCGCATCACGTCAAAGTGGGAGAGACGCTGCTGGTCAATCCGGGGGAATTGATGGGCCGCTTCGGACGCTCGACCTACGCGCTGGTCGATCTGACCACGCGCGAGGTGACAATCACTGAGGTGTTAGCATAATACGGCGGTAACGCGCCTGCGCGGCGAAATTCGCGTCGGAGAGATCGCCCTCGCGCCACGCCGTCAAGGTCGCGCCATCGATCTGGGCGACGTGATGCGTGACGCCAGATGCATCACGCACTGCCAGGCGGATCGTCACCTGGCGGGGTGCTGGGCAATCCGCCGAGAAGTGCTCCGCAAGCGCATCCAAAATCGGCCAGAGGGCTTGGGCCGACGGAGCGACATCGCCAGAAGCCTTGTCGGAAATTGGCAGCGTGAGCGCCAGATGCAGCGCGTTCGTCGCATCCCACGCGATCTGGGGATCCATCGCACCAAACTCGGCCAGAAGTTGCTGCGCGCAGGGAGAGAGGTCGGCGCGGAGCACGGGCCGAGGGTGAAGTTCGAGGTATATCAGACTCCCCAACATCACAATAACGGCCACATCTAACAACGCCAAGAGTATCAAGATAAACTTCTGTCGCTTCGTCATCAATCCAGAGTATAACACAAGAACGCACAGAAGAGAAACGGCGGTGCTGGGAGGACAGGAGGATAAAAATGAAGCAGCAAGTGGAAGAAAAACAGGAACAAGCGCGCGGATTGTCTGGCATTCAAAGCGGATTACTGGCCTCATTTTTGTTGGGTTGGGCGCCGATTCTGGGAAAATTCGCCTATCAGGCCAACGTGGATCCGATGACATTGGCGGCGCTGCGCACAGTGGTGGCCGCCCTCTTCCTCTGGCTGACCTATTCGCTCTTCTGGCGCCGACGAATGCGCTTGCGGTGGCAAGAAATGTCGAGCTGCCTGTTGGTCGGGATGATCAACGGCATCGGTTCGCTCTTTTATTACAGCGGCCTGCAGCGCTTGGATGCCTCGCGCGCCTCGCTTCTGGCCACGCTCTATCCCGTCTGGGTGGTGGTTTTCCTGGCCGCATCGGGACAGCCGGTCCGCCTGCTGACGTTGATGAGACTGGGCACTTCTCTCGGCGGCGCGGTGCTCGTCACCTCCCCGTGGATGATGAACAGCATCGCCGATTATTTGGGGGTGATGTTGATGGTCGCGTCGGCGGCGATCAACGGCTGGTATCTGGTGATGGGGCAGTGGGTGTTGGCCGATGTGCCGGCGCGATCGGGCACACTGTACATCATCACCGGGATGGCGATGATG
>JAAAOZ010000457.1 GCA_009908585.1 Chloroflexota bacterium | reverse complement strand
AATAGCTTGGTGTGTTCGACCCAAAGAATGATAGGCGTGGCCAAGACCTTCGCAATTATCTATATGCAAAGTCTGATCTATAAGTTGCCCTTTTAGTTTCTCTCGCATTCTGACTAGTCGAGTATAATACCCCCACCGATTCAGATAATCATCAATCACTCTCAGTAGTTGGCCTGCTTCATCATAATCTCCGGCCTCGCCCCGCACTCGATGCTCAAACTCATTCAACTGCGGTTCCAGATCCTCAATTGACTCCCACGATTCCTCCGGTGTGCGGAGTTGGACGTAGTAATCCGCCGCGCGGCGCTCCAAGGCTTGGCGGGTGTAGTCGGCTTCTGTCTCATCCTCCTCCGGTAACTGGCTATAGGCATAGTCCTGGTCGATGGGATGGAGGGTCACGGTTTTTGCAGCGCGATCCACGCTGACGATGTTGGTGCGCGTCAGGCGTCGCAGGATGTTGGGCACATCTAATCCCGGCGCGAAGGGTTCCAGCAGATAGTCCACGGCTAAGGGCTGCACCGGCTTTTTGAAGATGGCCAGCGCCTCAATCACACGCCGTGCATCCTGATCTAAGCGTCGGTAGTTCTCCTCGATCAGCGCCTGCACGACATCCTCTTGCTCGTAGAAGGTCTCGAGCACCTCCTCCAAGGTGGCGAAGGGATCGTTGGCCAGGAGGCTGGCCAGGACCTCTAACGCGCGGGGCACGCCGTGGGTCAAGCGGACGGCCTTGGCAAGTTGCTCCTCCGGCGCGTCGCGCAGGCCGTAGTCGCCGTTGGGGTCCAGTTCGCGTAGCAGTGTAATTCCTTCGTCGATAGGTAATCCTTCCATTAGCTCGATTCGTTTGTCAAAGCGCATCACTTCCCGCCGGAAGCTCAACGCCATTCGCGACGTCACGATCAGTTGAGTACCTGACGAGGCCATCAGCCCTTGCTCGAAGAACAAGTGGAGGTCATCATCGGTGAGGTGGCCTTGGTCATCTAACAGATCTTCGAGATTATCCAGCAGAATCACGTAGCGGCCATCGCGTAGCGCATCTAACAAGCGCGTGATCTTCTCCTGCGTCTCGAGTTGGGGATTTGTCCACACGGCGGTGAGCTGTCTTTCCTCCTCGCCGCCCAACAACTTGGCGCAATCTAAGAAGAGCCGCTCCAGGCTGATGCCCGCCGTGCGCGTGCTGAGGTAGACGATACCATCGACCGGCACATCCTGATCGGTGTAAGGCCAATGATGGCGCTCCAGATCCTGCAATACCTTGCAGGCCAAGGCCGTCTTGCCCATCCCGCCGTGGCCGATGACGCTGACCAGGCGCGTGGTCGGCTCCGCCAGCAGTTGCCCGATGGTCTTCTGCTCGTGAGCGCGATCCTTGAAATAGTCAACCACGTCCAGGGGACGCTGGCCCACGACGCGCAGGCGTTCTTGCGCCTGCCGCCGGGCTTGGGCTTCGACACGCTGGCGACGCTGCGCTTCCAAGCCCTCGGCGATGCGCTCACGCTGGCGTTCGATGCGGCCCTCCCAAGCCGTGAGGTTCTCGCGTAGCGCTTCAATCTGGGTTTGGAAGCGGCTCGGATCGGCGGCTTGTTGCTGCGCCGCCTCGAGTCGGGCCAGTTGCATCTGGAGGTATTCGCGGCTGCCGGCCTGAAGGCTGCGTTCCTCCAACGCGGGCCACGTCTCGATCAGCGCTTGGGCGGGGATCATAAAGGCGGCCTTGGTGGCGCGGTCGGTGTCGGCGGCGACGGCCATGCCGACCACGCCCTCGAGTTGTTCATCCCATACCGGTGTGCCGCTGAAGCCGGGTTGCACCCCATAGCCCGGCTCCTTCACATCCTCGATCTGCACCCAGCCGCCGCTGATGCGCTCGCGCAGGACGCCGGAGGTCCAGACGCCCTCGTCGTGTCGGGCCGGCAGGCCGTAGGCGCGGAAGGCGTGGCCCCACACCTCATCGGCGATGACCAGATGGACGGGCGCGCTGCCGGTCGGAGGATCGCCGCGCAGTTCCAGGCCGGCGATGTCGGCGGTTGGGTGCCAGCACGTGATACGCGCGGCGAGGCGGGCGTCGGAGGCCAGCAGGGGGAAGTCCAGATTTAGCTCCGTCTGGGGCGAGGTTGGCGTCTCGCGGGGGATGCGGAGCGCCTGGGTGACGACGTGCGCGCAGGTCAAGACCGCGCGCTCGCCCACGAAGAAGCCTGCGCCGACGATCTGATGATTCGCTGTCAGGATGCGCACAATCGCGGCGTTGAGATTGGGTGTCATAGGGTCGCTACCACTTTCCTGTCACGTAAACTGCGGGTGGACTGAAGGGGCGAGAAGCTCTGGTGCCATACTACGCCAATTCTACCAGCGATTGCCGGATCGCCTGCAATTCCTCGTCCGTAATCCCCCACAGTTCCGCTGCGGCTGCGTCGATTTTACTCTCGACTTCGGTCAAGCCGGCTTCGTCACCGGCTGCCGCCAATTGATGTGCCTGTTGCGACAGCGCTATCAAGCGAGTGTGAAGCGGATGCTCCGCATCAAACTGAGGCACGGCGATGTATTCGAGCACGTGAGGGGAGGGATGCATCGTCACGTAGGCTTTGACCACCAGGCGACTGGGCGCGGAATTGAGCACGGCGCACGCAAAATGGGCTTCATCGGCAGTCTCGTAGGAGATGAGAACTAACGTGTGGTCCGGCACGATGACCTTCTCCTCAAGATGAGCGCTTTCGTGCGTGGAGATGACAGCCGCGTTGATGTCGGGCGCAACCTCACGCCAGATGACTTTGTAGGGAGCGAATGTGTAGGGGGCCACGTTGTAGATGGAATAGAAGGGGTCTTCTTCCGGGTCGAAGTAGCGCTGCATGCCGCTTCGTTGTCGCAGTGTCCTCTCAAAGCGCTTGAGATAACCATACAGATGTGGAAAATCGATCTGCATCTTGCGCTCTGCGTACCCTTTGCGCGTTTCGGGGTCTTGCGTAACCAAGATGTGCATCGTCGGAGTAGCTTGCCAGCGGTCAACTTCGCGCCCGCGCAGCAGCGGATAGACTAGGTCTGGCTCCACGGCAGCGCGCTCGCTCTCTATATCGCGGCGGCCGATGTCCTCTTGATTGTCGATGATGAGCAGCCCATCAGGCCGTCGATGCAGGATCTTGACCCAATAGATGCCGTTGGCCCAGGTGCAACTGCCGGCCCGCGCTTGATAATCCGCCGGGCCGAGGACTTTGTGTAATGCTTGCAAGGCCGCCTTACGAGCCGTTATCCAAGGTGAGGTTGGATCGTCGCTATCGACCGGCTCGGCCCACAGATTGCTGCGGAGCGTCATTTCCTCGACCTCTGCCAACGCTAGATCTTCAGGGATGGTGCGTCGGCGTCCTCGACCCCACTTTTCGCCCTGCCAGAAGGTATAGGAAACAGGATAGGTGACCTCTTGTCCTTTCCGAAGTATCATCACGGCTGTTTGGTTTGCCACGCCGGGGAAGGGTTTAATCTCGGACATATCATCTATGACTAAGGGATAAAGGTGTTCTCCCTCCGCGCCTAATTGGAAACGTCGGAATCCGGCGCCTGCTCCCTTCGTCTTGAACACGGTCTGGGTGATGATAAAGCCCAGCTTGCCGTCGGGCTTCAGATAATGATCGGCGGCAGCATAAGTGAAGAGCATCGCTAAGTCCTTCTTGCCCCCTCCCAAGCGCGCGGCATGCCCCGATAAACTGAATAGGCCATAGTTGGCCCATAGCTGTTTGGTCGCTTCTCGGTATTCTGGGCTTAGGCTTTCCCAATTCACCCAGGGCGGATTTCCGACCACAAAATCAAATTCTCCCACAAACACCGGCGCGAAGGCGTTCTTGAGCAGCCGCGCCCACAAGCCATTTCGTCCTTCTTCGTCCAAGCGATAAAGCTGACGATAGAGGCTCTCTAACACGGTCGCGGTTTTAGCCTCACGGACGGTCAATTCTTGACGGGCGCGATCTAAAAATTCTTGGGAAGCATATT
>JAAAOZ010000437.1 GCA_009908585.1 Chloroflexota bacterium | reverse complement strand
TTCAACGTCAAGGGCGGGCGATGCGAGGCCTGCAAGGGCCAAGGCACGCTGCGCATCGAGATGCAATTCCTGCCGGAGGTCTACGTCCCCTGCGATGTCTGCCACGGCTCGCGCTACAATCGCGAGACCTTGCAGATCCGCTACAAGGGCAAGAACATCGCGCAGGTGTTGGATATGACGGTGACGGAGGCGCGGGAGTTCTTCGAGGCGATCCCCAAGATCGTGCGCAAGTTGGACACGCTCTGCGAGGTGGGGCTGGGCTACATCCGATTGGGGCAGCCCTCACCGACGCTCTCCGGCGGTGAGGCGCAGCGCGTCAAGCTCTCGCGTGAGCTTTCAAAGCGCTCGACGGGGCAGACTTTTTATCTACTGGACGAGCCGACGGTGGGCTTGCACGCCGCCGATGTCGATAAATTGATTCACGTCTTGCAGCAGTTGGTCGAGGGCGGCAACACCGTGATCGTCATCGAGCACAACCCCGACGTGGTCAAGGTCGCCGATTGGATCATCGACCTGGGGCCGGAGGGCGGCGAGGCCGGCGGGCAGGTCGTGGCCGAGGGCACGCCGGAGGCGGTGGCGCAGGTGGCGCATTCCTACACGGGGCAATATCTCAAGCGCTGGCTGGCGCGAGAATCGGAGGGTATACATGAAAACGGGACGGAGCGTCCACCATCTGATTAAAAGTGTTGTCTTAATTTGTCTCATCTTCGCAGCGGTTGGCGGGATGAGGGCGCCGGTGGGTGCCCAACAGCCTTCCAATCCGACGAATCTGCTGACCAATGGCGGCTTTGAATCCTGGGATTGGAATATCAATTCGTGGCCTTTGCAGGATGGCATCCCAGAGGTTCAAGTTTGTCCCGGCTGGCGGGCCTATTATGTGGACTCGCCGCCCCCCAACGTCCCTTTGCCGGAGAGTTGGAAGCGCCCGGAGTTTCGCGATGTCAAATCCACGGAGTTCCCCAATCGCGTGCGAAATGGCCTCTTGGCGCAAAAATATTTCTCCTTTGGCGGGCAGCACATCGCGGGGCTGATGCAACAGGTCGGGGGGATCGCGCCGGGCACGCCGCTGCGCTTTTCGGCTTACATGATGACGTGGGGCTGTATGGCCGGGGAAGGGGAGTGGAATATCTGCCCGACCGGGGATAAGTCCAACAATCCGTCGCCGATGCACACGCGCATCGGCATCGATCCGACCGGCGGCGCCAATCCCTGGGCCGCCAGCGTGGTCTGGTCGGCGGAACGGGAGGCGTATGATCAGTGGACGTTGTTTCAGGTCGATGCCACAGCCCAGAACAGCACCGTGACGGTTTTCACCTATTCCTACGCCGACTGGTTCGACAGCGTCTTTCGGATTCACAACGATGTCTACATCGACGACGCCAGCTTGATCGCGCTGAACGAGACGCCCGCCCCGCCGCCGATGGACACGCCGGTCTCCGCGCCGGAGGATACGCCATCGCTGGAACCGACGTCACCGCCGGCGCCGACGGCCACACCGCAGCCGACGGCGATGGATACGGCGACGGCTACCGCGACGGCCACAGCCACGATGACGCCGACGGCGACATCAACCTTCACGGCGACGCCGCTCCCATCGTCAACGGCGACGGGGACGCCCACGCCCAAACCTACGCTTACCAGCACGTCCGCGCCCCCGACCCCGACGCCCTCTCCCACCGCCGTGCCTACGGCTGGGCCGGGGCGCACGGGATCGATCTTGATCGTGGGGGTGCTGCTGGTAGCGGCGGTCGGCATCGGCGTGGGGTTGAGGAAAGGGTGGTTATAGCGGGGGTTTTTACGGGATAGCGTTCCATCTCACTGAGGAATGGCAAAATTCAGCCCCGAAGGGAATTTATCCTTCGGGGCTGATTGCCTCGTCTCAATCGCACGCGCCCGTGGGGAGGAGCACGTAGAAGGTGCTGCCGGGGTAGGTCGCTTCATCGTGGCCGGGACTTTCTACCCAGATGCGTCCGCCGTGCGCCTCGATGATGCCGCGCGCAATCGCCAGCCCCAGGCCGGGGCCGCCGCCTTTGAAGTCGGTGCGGCTCGAAGAATGCAGTTGGACCTGGCCCATCTGATAGAATTTCTTGAAGATCAGGTCGTGATACTCCGGGTCGATGCCGATGCCCGTGTCTTGCACGGCGATCTGGACGTGGTCATTCTGGATCATGCTGCCGGTGACAGTGATCTGGCCGCCATCGGGCGTATATTTGATCGCGTTGCCGACCAGGTGATCGAAGACCTTGTACAGTAGATTGGGATCGCCATCAATCTCCGGCAGCGCCGCGATGCCCGTGATGGTCAGATCTAAGTCGCGGGTCTCCAATGCTTGGCGGAATGTTTTCTGCACGTTGATAAAGATCGATGCTAAGTCCACGGGGCGCCTGACCATGTTCATCGTCTCGCTGTCTAGCATCGCTACATCTAACATGCTGTTGACGATGCGGTGCAGGCGCTCGGCGCCGGAGAGGATGCCCTGTACCAACGACGCCAACTCTTTGCGCTGCTCCGTGGCCATCGAATCTAACACCTGCGTGTAGCCCTTGATGACCGTGAGCGGCGTCCGCAACTCGTGCGCGGCGACGCGGATGAAATCGGACTTATTCTGATCCATCTTCTCCAGCGTCTTGTAGGCCTGATTTAGCTCCTCCGTGCGTGCCCGCACGCGCAACTCCATCTCATCGTAGAGACTGGCGTTCTCTAACGCGATGGCCGCCTGGCCGGAGAAGGCCAGCACCAACCGCGCATCCTCCGGCGTGAAGGCGCCGACCTCCCGCCGCGTCAGTGAGATCATGCCGATCACGCGATCCTGTGTGATGAGCGGAATCCCCATCCACGAGCGGTGCGTCTCCAGTCCCGGCGTCTGCTGGAAACGCGGATCGTGGCGCGTGTCGTCGATCAGGAGCGGCTCGTGGCTGTGGCTGATCTGCTCGTAGACATCCCCCTCACGGAGCGCGACGGTGACGCCCTTGTGCTGGTAGCTGGCGGGGAAGCCGCGCTGCGCCACGCTCTTCAGCACATCGTCTCGTTGAATCAGCACCGAGCCGCGCCCGTAAGGCATCACCTTGTGCAATTGGTCCAAGATGCGCGCAGGCACCTCGCGCAGATCTAAACTGCCGGCCAACTCGCGCCCGGTCTGCTCCAGCGATTCGGCCAATTGGCGGCGATATTTCTCCGAAGCGTATAACTCCGCGTTGCGAATGGCGATGGCGATCTGGTTGGCCAGCGCCTGCATCACCTCGGCGTCCTCCAGCTCGAAGGCGCCGACGACCTCGCTTTGGATGTCCAAGACGCCGATGGTCCGCTTCCCGACGAGTAGGGGCAGCGCGATCATCGCCTGGGTGGCGGGCAGGTCGCGCATCTGGAGGAAATCGCTCACTTGATGGACGTTGTTCTCGCGCCGCCGGACGCCCATCCGATAGACATCGCCGATGACGCTCGGCACATCTAACGGGACACGCAGATCCAACGCCTCATCGCCCATTCGCGTGCCCACGCGGAGCACCAGCGCCGTCTCGTCCTCGTTCGGCGTCCAGATGCCCACGAAGTAGTAGTCGAAGCTCGTCTGGATGAGATCCACGACGCGCGGCAACAGCGTATCGATTTTCAGCAGCGACGTGATTTGATGACCGACCTCGATGCTGGTGGCCAGCGCGCGATTCGTCGTCTGCAACTGTTCGTTGAGCCAATCGCGCTCTTTGAGCGTCTTGCTCAATTGCTCTTTGTTGCGAAAGAAGTCATCCGCGCGTTTCTTGGCGCGCAGATAGCTCGTCGTCGAGTACTGAGCCATCACGTAGAGGCTGCCGGCGGTGTTGCTGGCGATCAGGGCCGCGATCCCGGCCATCACCAGCGCGGGCGGCAGGACGTTCGCGGGAAAGGTGAGCAGGAAGGGCAGCAGGAGCAGCATGCCCAGCCCCGTCATCCGCAGCGCGCCCTTGCGCGGGAGGAGTAACCCGGCGGCCGAGGCGTTGAGGGC
>JAAAOZ010000057.1 GCA_009908585.1 Chloroflexota bacterium | reverse complement strand
TCCCCAGTTTTCTGAGGAAAAAGCGTCAGGTTTGGGAGATTTCAATTTCTGGAACTACCTAAGCCGAATCGAACTCAACCTCAAGCTCCTGGAGGAATTAGAGGAACCCAAGCACAGGAAACAATAGATCGCCAAAACCGACGCTGACGTATAGCATCGTCGCCAGGACAATCTCCTGTATCAGCCCCGAAGGGTATCGAGAACACCCCTCGGGGCTTTTTTCTACTTCTAATGGATTCTGTGGTTTTGCTTCAGGCGCCCCACTTTCATGATCAAAAACGTGAATGACTCACAAATAGGTTGACACTTTTCCTAATCATACCAGGCCCGGCGGTTCCCACGGCCATTGGGCCGTTGGGTCAAAAGAAAAACCACGGGCCACTGGGCGTAACACGCCTTAGCGAAGTCGCCCTTCGGCGACTGAGTTCTAACCGGCGAAGGCCGGTTTCGCAAATGTAGCCGCGAATTTATTCGCCAGGCTAAAAATAGGGCCTAATTTGGCGCATCTCTCCACCAAATTCCTGAACCCACAGAAAACGTTAGAACCAGTACATGGACACATCGAACATTAATGGGTCTTTTGGATTTTGCCGGATACGCAACACAGTGGTTCTACATGCAGTGAAGATTTGCGTGTTTGTGGGGATTACAGAGCTTTCTGGCGTCGTTACTGGGTTGAGCATGGGGATAGTGTGATTGCACCCGGCGAATTCCTGAAGAGTTACATTAATTCACCCTGACGGACTAAAAGCACCAGAACCTATATCACACGCGGGAAATGCACAATCAATCACACACCACATTTTTAAAAGACTTGCAATCTAACCAAATTATAATTATAATAAGGGTAGAGATGACACCCAATCAGGCGCGGCGCACCTGAAAAATACAGCGCACCAAGGAACAAGATGACAAAAGTTCTGTGTGTGAACAACGACAAGAGTATATGTGATCTCCTCCGGGTTATCCTTATGCGTGGCGGCTATGAATGCACCGACGCCTCCAGCAGCAGGCAAGCGCTTGAGATACTACAAACCCAGGCCATCGATCTCATCATCCAAAATCTCTGTCGCCCCGGCATGGACGGCTGCAAGTTCTACACCCGCCTCCAACAAGATCAGCACCTCGCCACCATCCCGATACTCATTATAACGCCCCTTCATCCCCTGGACCTATCCTCAAAATGCCAAGCGCTCGTCAAAAAACTTTATCCTCACAACTTTATTTCTATGCCTTTCTGTCCTCAAACCATCATCACCAAAGTCCAAACCCAATTACAACCCACACGAAATTCGGCGCACAACACTTCTTCGTCATCGTACAACATCGATCTTCCCCTCAAGATGGCGTCCTTCTGCTAATGGGCATAGTTGACAGTTGTCGCGTCCCTCTTATACTCTTGAATATGATTAACATCTACGATCCATTGTTAAAGCCGAATAGACAGGCCCTATGACTCTCATTCCCTTCAAGCGCTTGACGCTGCGCCTCACTCTCCCACCCGACGAAGCCGCCGCCCGCCTGGCGCGCGCCATCGATCCAGATGCCCAGGGACGGATGCGAACGACGCATCCTCCCGCGCGCTATCAGGGCTACACGGACGGACGTCGCTTTCAAATTCGGCGCGTGCTCAACTACCAGAATCTCTTCACCCCCACCCTCCACGGCAGGATTTTCGCGGACGAGGGGGAAAGCCCAGACGGCAGTCTCATTCAGATGACGATCTATCCCCGTCCCACGACCCTGTTGATGGTCGCAGCTTACGCCTTCCTCACCGCGCAGATCTTCATTCAGGGATTTCAGGACGTAGCCCTCATCCCCGCCGTGGTCATCAGCCTCTTTGGCTACACCCTGCTGGTGGCCGGATTTCGGACTGAGGTGACAAAAGCACAAGCATTTCTGGAGGATGTTTTCCAAGGCTATATTAGCCCTAGGCTATCGGAGGAATAAAAAACTGATGACAGAGAGGAAACTACCCCATTGGAATTTGATGAACATCTTCCCCGGCTTGGAGACCGCGCCCTTCCAAGAGAGCGTGGCCGCTTTGAAGCGCGACCTCACCAAGCTAGAGGCGATGTTCGACGCGGGCGAGATTATGTTGCGCGCGACGCCGCCGGCCTTAGATGCAACGACCATCGAGCGCTTCGAGACAGCGCTCGGCCAACTCAACGAGGTGAGCACGCACTTCCATCTGTTGCGCACGTACCTGCTCAGCCACATCTCCACCGACTCGCGAAACACCGCCGCCCAACAGCGGTTGAGCGAACTACAGCAACAGCAGATGCGACGCCAAAAGCTCCAAACGCGCTTCACGGCGTGGATCGGCTCGTTGGATGTGGATGGCTTGCTGGCGCGCTCCGAACTCGCGCGCGAGCACAGCTTCGCGCTGCGCAAGGCCCGCGTCACCGCCGCGCACCTGATGTCGCCCACCGAGGAGGCGCTGGCGACGGAGTTGAACGTGACCGGGGGGCAGGCGTGGACCAAGCTCTACAACAACGTCAGTTCACAGATCACGGCGGAGATCGAGCTGGACGGCGAGCGGCAGACGTTGCCGATGAGCGCGCTGCGCAATCTGGCGCACGACGCGCGGCGCGAGGTTCGCCAGCGCGCCTACGAGACCGAGTTAGCGACGTGGGAGCAACACGCGATGCCCATCGCGGCGGCGCTCAACAGCATCAAGGGCCAGACCAACACGCTGTTGGAACGGCGCGGCTGGGAATCCCCGCTGGCGGTAGCGCTCCACAACAATAACATCGACCGCGCCACGTTGGAGACGATGTTAACGACGGCGGAGAGCTACTTCCCCACCTTCGAGCGTTATTTGCAGGCCAAGGCGCGCCTGTTAGGCGTCGAGCGCCTCGCCTGGTTCGATCTCTTCGCGCCGGTGGGCGAGAGCCAGCGGAGCGCGCCTTTCGCGACCACTGGATCGACGCGGAGCCGCGCGACGGTAAGCGCGGCGGCGCTTTCTGCGCCTGGGTCCGCACGGATGAATCGCGCATCTTGGCCAATTTCCAGCCCGCGTACAGCGGGATGGGCACGCTGGCCCACGAGTTGGGCCACGCCTACCACAACTTAGCCCGCGCCAATCGCACTTATATCCAGCGCCAGACGCCGATGACGTTGGCGGAGACGGCCAGCAACTTCTGCGAGATCATGATGCGCGACGCGGCGCTCTCGTCGGCGCCGCCGGCGGAGGAACTTGCCATCATCGAGGCGTCACTTCAAGATGCCTGCCAGGTCGTCGTCGATATCACCAGTCGCTACCTCTTCGAGAAAGCGGTCTTCGAGCGACGTCAAGCGCGCGAACTCGCCGTTGAGGAACTCAACGCGATCATGATGGAAAGCCAGCGCGCCACCTACGGCGCCGGCCTCGATAGCGATCAGCTCCATCCCTATATGTGGGCGGCGAAACCGCACTACTATGGCGCCATCTTCTACAACTTCCCCTACATGTTCGGCCTGCTCTTCAGCCTGGGCCTCTACGCCCGCTATCAGGAGACGCCGGAGACCTTCTTAGCCGATTACGACGATCTGCTTTCGGCCACCGGGATGGCGGACGCGGCCACGTTGGCGGCCCGCTACGACATCGACCTCCACGATCCGGCCTTCTGGCGCAGCAGCCTGGATCTGATCGTCGCGGACGTCAACCGCTTCGTCGCCTTGGTCGATGCACAGGTTGAAAACTGATATCTCACCTAACATCACCTATATGTCCAAATATGGTATAATCCTTCCTACAAGCACAGACTGAGACTGGACTTTAGACTTTGGACTTTTGACCATCTTCAAGGAGCGGATCTATGGAATTGGGGATCATTGGGCTGCCCACCAGCGGCAAGACGACCATCTTCAATACGCTCACCAAATCCGACCGCCCCACCTCGGCGGCGTCGACCGGTAGGTTGGAGCTGTTCAGCTTGATCGTGCCGGTGCCGGACCCACGGGTGGATCAATTGGCCAAGCTCTATCAGCCAGATAAAGCGACC
>JAAAOZ010000058.1 GCA_009908585.1 Chloroflexota bacterium | reverse complement strand
GGTACGACGCCGAAGTAGGTCGCGGCCCGGCCCACGAGTAGGCCGAGATGGCCGATGGCCTGGCCATCGGTGCGGTAGTAGTGCTCTGGGTCTTGGAAGCTGCGCCGCAGCCAGGCCACCCGCTCCGGCGTGAGGTCGTGCCGCGCCATCAGGACGCGATCATCCAACGCGCCGATGTAGGCCGCCAGCAGGTCGCGCTCCTTCCCCGTGGTCTTGAACTTGCGCGGCGCCTGATCTTCCACGAGCAGATGATCGGCCAGCTTGAAGACGGGTATCAGCAGCCGATGTTTGTCGGCCTCTGGGTTGCGCTCCAGCGCCAAGGTGTGGGCCGCTTCGTCTTTGCGCTGCACCTGATCCAAGTGGTCGATGACAAAATGCAACGCGCTGCGGTTGGTGCCGAAGATGAAGAGGGTCTCGATAGGCAGGGCGCGGGGATGGCCCAGCGCTTGCACCCGCTGGAAGGTCTCCCGCGAGACGTCGCCGGCGCTCAGCAGCCATAGCAAGCGCCGCCGCGCGTTGGGCAGCGGCTCGATGCGCACGCCGCGCCCGATGGATTGGAGGATGAATTTACGCGCCTCCGTGCCCATCCCGATGTTGACGAAGCACATCACGTTGGGGCGATTGGAGTCCCAGCCTTCGTAGAAGGTCCGTGATCCCATCAGAATGTTGATGCTGGAATCGTCCGCATCCAAGCGCTCGAAGAAGCTCTCATCCTCGAAGGTCTCGTTGATTTCGTAGCCGCTCAGTTCGCCTTTGAGCCAGCCGGTGATGTCGCCGATCTTGATCAGGGCGAAGGGGCGCTCGGCGGTCTTGAGCTTGAACGCCACCTCCTGATGATTTGAGGGCCGCTTGAGCACCTCGATCTCGCCGGTGCTGCGCCCGTTGAAGACTAAGGCGCGCACATCATCCAAGGTGAGCGCTCGGAAGCGCGCCCCATCGAGTTGCACGGCCTCGTCCTCAAAGACGTAGGCGGGGTGTTGCCCCAGCTCGGCCCAGAGTTCCTCCTTGGCCGCCTGCCACGTCGCCGGGGCGACCGCGCCCTTGCCGATATCGGCCAGCGCGCGGAAGAAGAGCTTCACATCGGCCTGGGCGGTGTTGACGGTGTGACCCATCATCACCAGCAGGGGCTGGTGGTAGTGTAGGGCGGATTGGCAATCCGCCGAGTCGGAATACCATTCCGACCTACGTTGGGTGAGCGCGCGGTGATCTTGAGCGATGTAGGCTAAGGTGAGCAGGGCCTGGAGCACGATCTTCTGCTTCTCTTCCTCGCTGTAATCCTCCTCCCAATCGCGAAAGGCGCGGATCTCCTGCTCCATCACGGTGATGTGCTTGCCATATCCGGTGCGGATGAATTCGGCCAGGTTGAAGTTGTAGACGGTCGTCGCCACGTCGCGATCGTCGGTGAAGGTCGCGGAAAAGTTGAAGAGGAAGCCGTTGCGGGAGAGGATGGAGTAGATGTGCTGCCGCTTGGATTCGTCGCGGTCGCCCTTGTGGGCTTCATCCAGCAGGACGTACCAGCGGCCTTCGTTCTCGTAGTTGCGAAAGTCTAAGATTTTGTCGCCGGCCTCATCGCTCAGATTGTCGGAGCGATAGATGAAAACGGGCAGTTCGCCGGGCAGCGGGCGGGCGTTGTACTTCACCTGTTCATACGCTTTGAGCGAATAGAGACGAATGGAAAGGCCGCTGTGCCAGGCGTTGAATTCGCGGACGTGCGCTGCGATTTGATCGATCAGGTCATCGCGATAGGTCAGGATCAGGATGTCGTGGTCGGGGATCTCTTGCAAGGTGATCAACTGGTGCAGCACCTGGATCAGCTTGATGAGGACCAACGTTTTGCCGCTGCCGGTCGCCATCCAAAAGCACATCCGATTGATGAAGTCCCGGTAGTTGAAGGTGACGCGGGTGTTGACCTGGAGCTTTTCTTCGCGCATCGGTGGGTAGTAATCCGCAAGCAGGGTGATCAACGCGCGGTTTTTGAGGGTGTGATCCTTCAGCTCGATGTGCAGGTCGTCCATCTCCAGCCCGTGGTACTTGTACCAGGTGACATATTCGACTTTCCGGTGGTAGTCGCGGCCCCAGTCCTTGCCCGGCCGATAGTCGGACCATTTATCATAATACCATTGCAGCGCGATCAGCGCGTGTTGGAGCGCGGCTTGTTGGTAATCCCAGAGTTGTTTATCGCGGGAAAAGGTCTCCAACTTGTCAATTTGCCATCTGGAGGGCAACTTATCGAATTCAACTTGCTCAACTATCTCTTGGAGCAGCTCGCGGGTCATGTAGCCTCCGAAGTGGTGTTTTCTTAGTGTTTTAGCGTCTCGGCGTTTTAGGCCGTTCCAAGAAAATAAGTCTCCCAAAAACGGTCAGTTTTCTGAGGAGAAAGCATCAGGTTTGGGAGGTTTTAATTTCTGGAACTACCTTAGTGCCGGGGGATAGAAGACTTTTCTTGTTCTTTGTCCAATAGAGCGCCGTTCGCGGCATAGAACGTTCCCTCTCTTTTCACGTTCCGATATAGGTGCACTTTTCCAAGATCGAACGCATCGACCGCCGCCGGCTTGGCAGAGATAAGGTGCTCTGCTTCAAGTTGGATGGGGTAAAGCAGCTCGACGATGCGACGAAGCTCCTTGAAGTAATCAAAAGGCTCATTCAGTAGGATTAGCAAATCAATGTCGCTTTCGGCGCTCATTTGCTCGCGAGCGACTGAGCCATAGAGCACCAGGCCCTTGAACTGCGATCCATAGTGACGCTCAAGAATATCCTTGCATTTTTGAACTATGGCGCTCGATGTCATAGTCATTGGAGCCTCTCCTTGATAATTGAAAATCGGTAATCCGCCTGGTCGGAATGCCATTCCGACCTACGCTACCACCAGATCAGGGGCTTGATGAGTTGCCAGTCGGGAGCGCGGAGGTCGATGCGCTCGCCGTCCTCGAAGGTGACGGCCTCGGCGGTGAGGCGCGCGATGCGCTTGCCGCGCAGGTTGGCCAGCGTCTCCGCCAGGTCGATATCGGGGTAGAGCCGGGTGAGGTCGACGTGGGCGGCGCGGGTCTCCGTGTCGATCTCGACGGCGTGCAGTTGTTTGAGATCGGCTAAGAAGACGTACTGCTGATAGGCGTCCGCGTAGGGATCGACGAAGGGCGGGGCGTCGGTCTTGGCGTCATTGATGTAGGTGGCGTTGCGCAGCACGTCCTCGTATTGCTCCAGCGCGTAGTATTTGACGAAGTGGCTCATGCCCTCGCCGCCCTCTTGGGCCGCGCCGTCCTTCCATTCGCTGGAGAAGGCCACTTTTTTGATCCGGGGCAGGATGACGGTCTCGAAGTGCTCGCCCATCTCCACTAAGATGTACTTGCGTTGGCCATCATCCTCGCGGTTGAGGTTCATCACGGCGTGCGCCGTCGTGCCGCTGCCGGCGAGCCTGCCCTTCCTGCTGGCGGGGCTCGGCGGGCTCGCGCTGATCGCGCGCCGCCGCTGACGGCGATCAGCCTGGCGCCCGCGCCTCGAGCACATCGAGCGCACGGGCATGGATGTCGCCGCCGGAGCGGTAAGCGATCGACGCGGCGTCGAGGGCCGCGAGTTCCCGCGCCAGCGCCGCGGCCTGCTCCGGGGTCAGCGCCTCAAGCGGGCAGATCGAGGTCTTGATCCCGAAGGCCACGGCCCCCGTCTCGGGCAGCCGGATCAGGGTCTGGCGCTCGGTCCGCAGATGGAGGCGCTCGCAGGCATGGCCCGCGGCGATGTCGTCGGCCTTGCCCCCGGGCAGGTGCGGCTCGTCCGAGGGGTGCACGAGCCAGTTGACCCGCCAGAGCCCGCGCCCCGGGCGCAGCGTCTCGAACACCCGGTTCACCCGGCGCGCGAGGGTCGCGTCATAGTCCGGCACCGGCGCATGGATCGCGGTCAGCGGCCGGCCCAGCTTCTCGGCCAGAGACCAGCGCGAGGGAAAGCACAGGACGGCGCCCGACAGGCGGTACTCGCCCGACGCGGCGTCCGGCTGGA
>JAAAOZ010000379.1 GCA_009908585.1 Chloroflexota bacterium | reverse complement strand
CTTGAACATCCTGATACATAGGGCGAGCGCGCCAGAAATCGCCCTGATGGCGAAAGATGTGATCGGCTACCCACATGTCTAAGACGATGCAGCGGGGATATTGGGAGAGGGTGCGGTCGTAATGGGCGACGATTATGTTGTGATCATTGACCTGGAAGAAAATCTCCATGCGGAGCATCTCCCGCGCCCAGGCAGCCCCCAAGGCCTCTTGGTGCTCCTCTATATAGTCAGCCAGCGCCTTCCGCTCTATATCTTCGGTTACGAACCAGTGCAGAACGGTCTCTTGCCAGTTTCATTGTCGCGTAGGATCTCGTCAGCTTGTCGAACGCCATCCTTATACTCCGAGGCCGACAGCGTTAGATGAGGCGAGCGTTGTGCCCTCGATGACCTGGTGTTTCTTATGTTTGACATAGTTCTCCTCTGCTATCTAAATACCTTGCGATTCCTCTAAAATTGCCCGGATATTGGCTACAAACTGCGTCATCTGGCGACTATAAAAAATCCGCCAGATATACCTGCATTGAGGTCATCCCCAATTGCTGCATCAACTTGCGGACGAGGATCTTCTCATCCCTGGGCGGCATCACGATCTTGGCCAACAGATCGTCCAACGTCAAATCAAGATAGCGAACCGATTCCTTGTGGTCTCGCAGGCACCGGATAAACCACTCCACCCGGTCGCGTTGCTCTTCATTCTCCAATGTGAGAAATTCCTCTTGCCCTAACCCGCTGAGCGCATCAAAACAAAGCTGCAAGTTCAAGCGATGGCGCAGGTCGAGGGGGATGATGTCGATGGGATCCTCCATACCTTCCGGCAACGATAGGCCCTGCGCGTGTTCCTCTATCGCCTGGATCAACTCCGGCCAGCCCTCATACGAACCCCATCGCCCTCCGGCCGTCGTCCTGAACGGTTCTTCCAGGATGCGCGGGACAATCTCTTCGGCGATTTCGTACCACAGCCGGTCGGGGCGCGGCACACCGTCGATGTACAGGATGGGGCCGTGTGCCTTTCTCCTATCGCCAAACCAAATCAGCTTCGAGAGAGCCGCTCTGTGCTGGCGGGTGATGCGCATCCCTTGCTCCCGGCGGATAACGGCTTCCCACTGCAAAAAGGCGCCCTGCTTGAGTTTATTAATCAGGTGGATGAGGGCTTGATCGACGTTCCAGGTTTTCTCTAAATCCAGAAACTCAAAGAAATCGTAGGTGGGAATTTTGGGATTGGGTTGGATATGCTCTGGCCGGATCGGCGCTAGCTGAGTTGATTTTCGCTTCTTCTTATTCACGTTTCCTCCTAAGCAAAGGTGAAATTCAAGTCTGGCCGACGAATGAATTTCGTTGTTTGATGCCTAAAACTTGTTGAAAACAGGCCGGGCGAGGGCAGTTGACGACGCGGCGACGGCGTCGAATCGACGGGGTCACTTCACCCAGAGCACATCGAGGCTGACCTCGCCCTCGAGGGCGGTGAGGGTGACGGTGCGCGGTTGCGCGCGGAGATGCCGCGCAAGTGTGACCGGCTCGTCGCGCAGTTCGATCTCGCGCTGCTGGCCGTCCTCCGTCGTGAGGCGGAGCGTGCCCGCGCCGGGGCCGGGAATCAAGATGAGCCGGCGTCCCTCCCAGGTGAAGGTGACGGCGGCGCCGGGTTCGGCGCGGTGATAGCTGCCCAAGATCGCGTCGGCGGTGGCGATCTCCTCCCAGGCGCCGGTGGCGGCGAGTTGCCACGTCGTCGCCTGGTGCTGACCGGGGTAGAGCGTGGGCGTTAGTTCCTCCAGATAGGCGTCCAAGCTCTCGTAGAGCTGCGTGGGGGTGAAGTCCGGCTCGACCATGCGGAAGTAGTACATCGGCTGGTCGCGCTCGGCGTCGGTGGCGCGCTTGAAGAACCAGACGGTCGTGACGCCCGCCCACGGCCATTCGCGCTGAATGCGCTCGTAGGCCAGCGGGGCGTAGCGCGCCTGCTGCTCCGGCGTGACGCGCCCGAACCGCGCGGGGATGTGCTCAGGCGCGGCGTTGCTGTTCATCTCGCTGATCCAGATGGGCTTGTGCGCGTCGCCGTTAGCGACCATCACATCGCGCACCCACAGCGGGCGCGAGAAGTTGACCTGACCCTGCGTGGGACGCATCCGGTGATCCGTCGGGCCGGACCAGAGCATGTAGTTGTTCACGGCCATAATATCGAAGCACGCGCCCGCGCCGGCGTCGTACATCCGTTGCAGGAAGATCACGTCCATTAGGTTGTTGCCCTCATACGTCGGATTCCACGTGCCCAACTCGGCGGTGGGCGCCATCGCGCCGCTGATGACCACAGCGTCGGGATCGGCGGCTTTGATGCGCTCGTAGGCCAAGCAGAGCAGTTCGGCGTAGCCTTCTGGATCGACCGGCTGATTGCCCCATTCCGGGTAGATGTTCGGCTCGTTCCAGATCTGGTAGAAGCGGATGCGCCCGCGATAGCGGCGCACCACGGCCGCGACGTAAGCGGCGTAATCCTCAAAATCGTCCGGCGGGCCGAATGCGCCGCGCGCCGTGCCATCGTAGCGGCTCCAGGCGGGGGGCGCTTCCAGCCGTGCAATAATCCCTAGGTCATATTCCTCGGCCAAGGCGACGATGTTATCGTACTTGTCCCACGCGGAGCGATACGGCTCGTGGCGGCGATCCTCAAAATCGCCTTTGCCGTGGATTTCGATGTCGTACCAGGGGAACGATTGGCGGATCCAATGGAAGCCCGCGTCCGCGATCATCTGGAGGGTGCGGGCGCGTTTCTCCGGCTCGACCTCCTGCTCTAAGAAGGTGTTGACGCCGAAGGGCGGTTGATCCGTGTACTGCGTGGCCACATGATCAGCGGTCCGGGGCAGGGGGCGCGTCCAGCGGAAGGCCCACTGCACCAGACCGCGCACTTGAGGCAGCAAGCGCTCCTCGCCGGTGAGGGCGAAGAGGCGCTCGCGGGGATGCGAGAGGCTGATCCCCACCAGCGCGACGACCAACACGAGCAGCAGAATCAGGGCTGAACGAATCGTGGCCTTGCGCATAAGCGGGCCTCCCGGACATCAGCGTTGTGAGATGGGGGGAATATCTTTCGCAAGCAGCAACTTCGCGGATAGAGGAAGCTCCTCTTTATTTTCGATAAAGGCCTCTACCTCGTCCAGCGCCTCATAATATCGCTCCAACAGCTCGTCATCGTCACCCTTGAACCCGCTGATCGTGCGGCGCGCGCACGTGCAGCATCCCAAAGAAGCGCGATAGCTGTCCAGATCGCACGTGAGGCAACTTCCCATCTTGCACATCATCAGGCCGAAGGCGACGACCTCTTTGTGGTTATTGGGTAAGCTCAAGATCCGCTGGACCAATTCTTGCCACTCAGATCCGCGCAGATCGGCTAAATCATCGATGCATCGGGGCGGAAACAGAATTTCACTATCTGGATACATAACTCTTTCTTGTGGTGCGGGGTAATGTGTAAACCAACATCCAAGGCTATCCTGCTTGGAGGATAGGTGCGTCGAAGGTCAATCATATCACAGACGAGGCGTTTTTTCAAGGGTTTTTGGCCGATTTAAGGGGAATTGGCCCTCGAATGGCTCTGTGCGGAGTGAGGCGGGGTCGTCAGCAACCATCAGCATAGAAGCGAGCGGTGATGTTCACAACCTCCGGGTACAAAAGTTTGAGGATCGCCCGCGCGCTCCACTCGAACGGTTTGAGCGTCAAGTACACGGCATCGGCCACGAGGGGATGCGTGATCCTGCGGGCGAGACGGGCGCCGAGATAATCGTACAGCATCCGCCCCAGGCGATGCGCCGCTGGCCACACGGCCCGCAGCGCCAGTTCCGCGCACTTCAAATAGCGCACCTGCGGATTGATCCACATTGCCTGCCCGCGCGCGTCGATGATCCGCTTGGATTGGACGAAGCGCGGATGCCCGTGGGCGGCGGCGGTGGCGATGTAGCAGTCCGGCGGCGATGTCGGCAGCGCGGCGTACACCTCCAGCGCCTTCGCGATGGC
>JAAAOZ010000152.1 GCA_009908585.1 Chloroflexota bacterium | reverse complement strand
GACGGAAAACTCAATGGGGATCGCTTCCCAAAAGGCCCGTCGTACCTTGTCCGGCAACTCACCTATCATCTAAATCCCCCCCCTTCGAGCTCGTCTTATCGCTCCGAATTCCGCTCATAAATTGCAATCGTTTAGTTTGTGAGGTAAGGTGCAACGCACTTTTGAGATTGTCGTCAGGCACATACTGTATGAGACAGCGTCTTCCTTCAGTTGAAGTGCGTTGCACCTAATCTGTTACGAGATAGCTCACTCTTCCAAGATACAAACCGCTTTGGGATGACGCACGCGCAGGGTCAAGCTCTCGGAGAGCGAGAACTCGACGGTATCGCCCGCCGGCCCGATGAAGCCGATGGTCATATCCTGGCCGAGGACGAGCGCTATGTTGCGATGATCAGATTCCAATATCACGCCGCCTTCCTCCAGAACAGGCGCTTTGACGATGCCGTCGGAGACAATCGTGCGCAGGTGCTCCAACTCGCTCTGGTTGCCGTTGTGATACCGGCGGAAGAGCATATTGTAGCGCTTCGGGGCCAGCGCCATCGTGTAGGGGCCGTGGAAGCCCGCCGCATCCAGCGAGGTGATCGCCTGGATAACGTCCTGGGCCGCCGTCCCAAGATCGGCCCAATCGGAGAGCGTCAGGCTGTTCGCGCCCGAAAGGTTCATCAGGCCGGGCAACCCGGCGCCGCCGTTGAAGATCAGGTCGTCCTCGCGTTCCACGCAGGCGCGGACCTTCCGCTCCACCGGTTCGACATCCAAATAATGATGATCGCGCTCGAAATTAGCCAAATCTCGCGCACCCAGATCGAAGAACTCCTGAATCAGCACGACGGGGAGATTCTCGCTGACGATCAGGCCATCCTCGGCCTCCATATCCCGCAGCGGAATCGATTTGAGGCCGAAGCCATAAGGACCATCAAGCGGCAGCAATCGCCGCCCGGTCAATCGACTCTTGGCGATCTCGATCATCGTGTTGTCCAAAACGTCCCACACATCCGAGCCGAAAGGTGCATCATCACGTGCTAGATATTTATTTGCCATTCCGTCCTCCTTAGAAAATCATTGGAAAATCAGTTAAATGTTTCAAGTTGCAAGTTAAAAGGGGGTATAGTGCAGATTATTGGGGAAGTTCGGGCCGGCGTCCCCGCCGTGCCCGTGGTGGCTCGGCCAGGAGGCCGGCCACAACCTTTGGGGGAATTTTTCAAATCCAGATCTTCTTTTCCCTATAATCTGTCGTATACCCGTTAAAAGGGGGATCTACGACTTCAACGAGCCGATGGTGGCCTCATCCTCTGAGGGCGCAGCCTCATCGTCTGACTCAGCTCCGCCGCCGCTCCGGGCCATCATCTCCCGCACCTCCTCGCGGCCCTCCTCCAGCCATTTGGCCTCATCGCCGGTCAGGATCTCGAGCAGGTACATGAACTCGCCGACGTGTTCCCGCTCCTCGTTGGCGATGTCCACCAAGACCTCCTTCGCGAGGGGATGATCGGTCGCTTCGGCGTGGGCCATATAGAGATGAATTGCCTCGTGCTCGGCGGCGATGTTGAGACGAATCGCCCGAATCAATTCTTCTTTGGTCAATTTGCGATCCGGCACCTTTCCGCTAAATGGATTTAGAAACTCAGGCATGGTTTAAACCTCCTTAGACTAAATAGTGGGTTATGTACAACACTTAAAAGAATAGTGGGTAGCCAGCCACCCAACAGCACCCAAAGGCCTCTCGATCCTCGGGTGCAAGCGACAGGCTTCTATCATTATACTGTTGCATAAAGAGAAGATCAATTATCCTTTCGACTTCCCGACCTCGTCGCCGCCGTCCAGATCTCGGATCAGCCGAAATTCATCGTCTGGGGGCGGGACGCGCTCCACATTTTCTTCGACGGCGATCCCCGCCGCATCGACGATGATGATGCGCGCTGGGGTGGGTGCATCGAGCGGCATCAAGGGCGCGCCCGCTTCATCCGGTGGCAGATCGGGCGGCGCGAGCATGCGAAATGCGTTCCGCTCCGCGAATGTCGCCACGCTGGTGGTATGCACCGTAGCGTCGTCAGGCCGCTCTGGCCTAGGCAAGGGCATCGATAATGGCCTGGCAAAAGGCGGGCAGATCATCGGGGGTGCGCGAGCTGATCAGATTGCCATCGCGCACGACCGCTTTGTCCTCCCAGATCGCGCCGGCGTTGACCATATCATCCTTGATGGCGAAGAAGGAGGTCGCCCGCTTGCCCTCAACGATGCCGGCGGAGATGGGCACCCA
Source organism: Chloroflexota bacterium (assembly GCA_009908585.1). Taxonomy (GTDB): domain Bacteria; phylum Chloroflexota; class Anaerolineae; order B4-G1; family SLSP01; genus JAAAOZ01. The sequence goes on along the minus strand of JAAAOZ010000152.1, from coordinate 1,747 downwards.
GCCCGCGTGGCAGATCATCGCCACGACGCCGCCGCGCTCAAAGATGCCCAACACCAGATCCAACGTCGCCTGATGGCGACGCATCTGATCCGGCGCGTAGCCGCCGGGGATGATCACCGCGTCGAAGTCCTCCGGCGCGACATCCTTCGATGCCACATCCGTCTGCACCGGCATGCCGTGCTTGCCGTGATAGGTCGCGCTCTCGGTCGTGCCCACCACGGTCACGTCGGCGCCCGCCTCGCGCATCCGAATGAGCGGATACCACAGCTCCAGATCCTCGAATAATTCCTCTGCTAACACAGCGATGCGCTTCCCTTCTATCCTCATATTCAAATCTCCTTTCGTTTTGTGAGGTGCAACGCACTTTAGTTGCACCTGATTCTACTACCCATGCGCTATCCGGTCGTTGCCTCAGCGAGCGCCTCACGCACCACGCCTCGGATCTGATCAATGCGCAACGGCTTGTCGATACAGCAATAGATATTCAAAGCCTCGGCCTCTGAGCGGACGCGATGGCAGCCGTAGGCCGTCATCCAGATGATAGGGCCTTCCCAGCCGGCCTCGACGAGGCGCTTGGTCAGCGCCACGCCATCGATTTCCGGCAGGCGCAGATCGGTGAGGAGCAGATGCAGGCCGCCCTCTTCCACTTCCGTCAAGGCCGCCTCCGCATCCGAGACCACGATAATCTCATAGCCGTTACCCATCCGTCGCAAAATATCCCTCAGAATAAGGCGCAACCGCTCCTCGTCCTCCACCACTAAAATGCGTTGACATTCTCCCATACGATGTCACCCGATTAAAGCTCTTAAGACCACGAACTTGTCTATCCAACAGTCAATAAATACGCCATTTGTATGCCATCTGCATGCGTGCAGAACACACAAGCGCGTCCCGCCCACCCGTATACTAACTCAAGAATAACACAAACGGCGGCCTAAAACTGATGTATATCGTCAGGGTTGATTTTGTCATGGGTTGGGAAAGTTGGGGTTAGGTTGGAGGTGTGGCAGAGAGGGAAAAACAAAAAGCCCCGACAGATTGTGGCGCCTGTCAGGGCTTGAGGATACCCTTACGAAGGTCTGCGAAAATTTCCGTTACAGAATTATCTTTGGTGGACCAAGAGATCCATAGGTCGAAAGCTCTTCAGAAACCTTCGCAAGGATTGCGCTTATTCCGCGAAGCGATAGCCGACGCCGCGCACGTTGATGACATACCGAGGGTTCGAGGTATCGACTTCGACTTTCTTGCGCAGGCGGTGGATGTACCATTTGATGATCTGCCGGGCCTCGTGGTCCGTATCGGGCCGATAATCGCGCACGACCTCCACCAATTCCGGCGGCGGTATCACGCGATGGGCGTTCTCGATCAGGCAGGTCAAAAGATCGAACTCGCTAGGCGTCAAATCCAACGACTCCCCCTCTTTTGTGGCGATATGTTTCTTCAAATCGATATAAAAAGGCCCACATTCCAATATCTTTTTAGGTTCGTCGTCTTCCTGAATGCGCTCGATCTGCGTTTCTTTTTGATGGAACGCGCTCTCCACCGCCTCGCGCAGTTCATCCGGCTGGATGGGCTTGAGCAGGTAGCGATCCACGCCCTCGCGGATGGCCGCCTGCGCCGATTCCAAGGAGCCGTGCCCGGTGAGGATGATCACCACGGTCTCCGGCCAGCGCCAACTCAGCGCCTCCAAGACCCGCAGGCCGTCCGTGCGCCCGCCCAGCTTTAAATCCACCACGGCCAGATCAAA
>JAAAOZ010000010.1 GCA_009908585.1 Chloroflexota bacterium | reverse complement strand
GATCCGACGGGCGGCGCAGGGCGATGTGCTATTGACGCCGGATCAGTTGGCGCGGATTCAGGCCTGGGATAAGGACGTGAGCGCGCGCTGGCAGCGCCTGACGAAACGGGAGCGAGAAACCCTGAGTTTGATGGCCGAGGGGAAGACCACAGCGCAAATTGCTGAAGCCTTGGTCGTCACTGAAAACACCGTGCGCACCCACGTCGGGAACCTGTTGGGTAAACTGGAGGTGGACTCCCGGGAGGCAGCCATCGCCTGGGCTTGGAAGCACGGCTTTATCGAAGACGAGACCGAAGCCGAGGGCGCCGAGTGAGTGTATCTGGTCGGAGCGACCAGAAAAAAATGGTCGCTCCGGTGATGACAAACCTCCGAGCGTATGTTAGGATGAGAGTTGTGGGTAAACTTCAGTTAACCGTAAGGAGGTAACAGCATGACCAAAAAATTCAGGCTTCGACTGTTTTTGATCATAACTTTGTTGGCGCTTTCGTTTCCCGCGTTGGCGGGCAGAACCCTTGCATTGACACATCGTCAGCGAGAGGAAAAGCTCCCCTCCCCTACGCAGAAGAACACCTCACAAACAACAACACCGATAACCTTGAAGCGTGCTTGGGAGATAGTTAATGCCGAAGCACAAAACTGGCAAAGAAGTGCCAGGGTAGTAAGTTTGCACAGTATCGATCATCCAAACGATTCCAGCGCTTCGGGTCAAAGTGGCCAAAGGCGAGCTTGGCAAGCTGTCATACTGAGCGGTAGCGGGGCAAAGACCGAACGAGTAATCACGCTGGTAGATGGCTTGATTCAGGATGATATCCAACAGTCTACTGGCTCTGAAGAAAGGCTAGCACTGGAACAGCCTCAAATCGATAGCCCGGAGGCTCTACAGCGCGCACTGAAATTCAGGCCAGCCTTTGCGCCCGAAGAAGGCAAAGGCCAAGGATTTCACTTTATGCTGGGACGTTCCTCAGATACACCCGTCGTTACAGTACGTGGAAGTCGTGGGAACCTACCCGCTATCATCCGCATGGATGCTTCAAACGGGACATTACATGAAGCAAAAGCTATGGGGTTTGAAGCTGGCGGGATTCTCTATTCCCGGGATGCAGGGCAAACTTGGCACGCCAGTGACCTCACGGATAAAATGATCATGGCAGTGATCCCGGATCCCACCACCCCAGGACAGGTTTATGCGGTCGGGACTCAAAATCAGCAGATCATTGTCTACCGAACACAAAATGGAGGAAAGAATTGGGCATATTTCGGTTCACTGCCTAAGTCTGCCGGAGATTGGCCCTTTGATTTAGAAGCCACTATGGACTCGTCTGGAAAGGTTCACCTGTTGGTTGGTACGTGGTCAGGGGTTTGGAGTTCTATGGACGGGAAGCAATGGATTTCCCTCAGTGGTTTGCCGGAGGGCCCCAAACAATGGTTAGCTGTTGCTCACTCACCCCAGGGCGGACGATTATTTGTCAGTGTGACAGCCGGAGAAAAGCCAGGCGTCTATGCTAGTGAGGATTTTTCCAATTGGTCACAATTGACCCCAGAGCCTCTCCGGTTATCAAAATCTTTCGATGCCCAAACTGTATTGGCTACCAATGAACAGTCGACAGCCTCGGCCTGGTTGTTGAGCAGTAAAGGTGAAACCCAAATCGAATTGGAGGAACCTATTCTGCGTGCGGCCGGAGATTTTGATTCAGACATCTTTGCTGTGCAATCTACGCAACAAGGTACCGGCTACTGCTCTGATCGAGAAAAGACCTGGACACTATCGGTACCTGTAGCGAGTTTGGCTGCATCCACGAGTTTTTCCGAGGATCGCGTCATCGTGGCCGGCGGTTTTCGAACAGGTATCTACCGCTCGTCAGATGCCGGACAAACTTGGGACACGGTGCTTTCCAATCCTGCCCAGGTCGTACCCGGTAGTAACGAGATATATGATCTAGCATTTCTCTCAGGAGAGACTGTTATAGCAGTTAATGGAAGTACATTGACATGGGAGGATTTCTAATGTTTGAGAAGAAATGGTTACATCGGTTGCTACTCGTCATCGCTTTGATGTTGCTGAGTCTGGGAAGTTTCACAGCTGCCTATGCAGGAACGTACAGCGGTTGGTTCACCGGTTATGCTATGGGCAATCAATATGGCGGTGCCGGAGTTGAGATCAGTCAAGGACACTTTGCCAACCACTATGTCTATAGTTGCCCCGGAGATCCAGCGGCTCATTGGAATTGGGGAACACAAATTACCACGCCGTGGATTGGCATGCAAGATCAAGCCGGAAGATATTTTTCACGCAATCTCTTCTATCTATATGACGTAGGCGATTTTTCCTGTTCTCAGGGTAACTATTGGGTAGATATCTATTTCGGTCGCTATCGGTATAGTGGCGAGAGCTGTAACTGTCCGGGCGTTCCCAATCCAGGTTACTGCTATACAGGAAACACTAATTCTTGTACTCAGGCTATAAATTTTGGGAGAAGCTGGAAAACATATTCTCAACCCTAAGGGTAAACAAAGTAGTTCCAGGACACCGAGAGCACGATTTGCCTTGAATTCTCCCTAGATGAGGCATGCAGAATAGCTCAACTGACTGATCACCGAACTGAGAGGAAACTTTTGCCCCCTTTACCCTTGAGATTTACAAGGGGCAAAGGGGGCTTTAGGCGAAAAGGACTTGGACCAACCCCAACAGTTTAATGGGAGTAGATTAACTATGAAAGAAAAAACCTTGAAAATTTATCTCGCCGTATGGCTCACTCTCTTTCTTGCAAGTTGTACGCCGGATCCGTCATCAACACCTATTACACCATCACAGCAAGAGGCAGCCGTCTTGACCGTAACCCCGATTGCCACCATCATCTCACCAACATCCATGATAGAGGCAACGCCATCGCCGGACTCGGAGGCGACTTACGCGCCTCCTTTGCCGCCCACGCCGGAACAGACATTTGAAAGCGACCGCTTCGAAGCGGGGCCTTTCAGCTTCGATTTTCGGCTCTACCGTAATCCGGAGTTCGGGGACGATCCCCCCATGCCGTGGATGTACAGCGATTTACCTGGCATTGGTGTGCACGTCTCCTGGGTCTATCACGGCCCCGGATTGTCCGATCCCGTCACCGAGCATTGGGGCATCTCCCCAGAGGTCCACTCTTTCGTCACCCACCCATCACTGCAAGAGAGAGAAAATAGCGCTCATGAAGGAGGGATAGTGCTTCCCGCAGAGGCTCAAGCGGGCGATGAGGTGCAGTATATCTTCAAGCTTGAGACATCCCAGGGAACGTATGGGGGAGCTATTCAATTTACATTACAGCAGACGTCGGAGGGATTTCAGCCGTCTGACGTTGTATTTATCCCGCTAAGGTAGTTCCAGAAATCCCCCCTCGTCCCCCGAGCTTACCATCAACCGTTGGGAACATCGCTCTCCCCGTTGATACCCTGCCAGAAGCCTCGCCGTCGATTGCGAACGCGAACAACCGGCTCCCCTCCATGATCAAAACGACTGTGCGCCGGGCAGGCGGAGCAGTTGACCGCGACAGTATTTCAGATATAGTTGTGTACTGACGCGGTATTGCCCGATTTTCCTTATCTTACGAAGTGAAAGGAGGCGCGATGAGTGAAACAGAGCGGCCTATTCGAGTCGTGATTGCCGACGACCATCCCGTGACGCGCGAGGGGATCAGCACAATTCTGGCCGCCGCGCCGGACATCGACGTCATAGGCGCGGCCAAAGATGGCCGGGAAGCGCAGGAGTTGGTGAAAGCGCTGCATCCAGACATCCTGCTGCTGGACTAGGAAAAAGCGCGTTAGCTTTTTCCCGTTATGCCTGGCCCGCGCCCGGCGGAGATCCAAGCGTGGGTGCATGCCCATCACCCCGAAACGACCACGTTGGTGTTGACGGGCCACGACCGCGACTATTATCTGGCGGAGACCGTCAAAGCCGGCGCCGCGGGCTTTCTCACCAAGGAAAAAGCCCCCCAGCAACTGATCGCGGCGATTCGACGGGCGG
>JAAAOZ010000059.1 GCA_009908585.1 Chloroflexota bacterium | reverse complement strand
GGACGCGAGGCGTTCAAGCGCGCGTTTATGGATGCCGGCCCCGTTCTGTTGGAGCCGATGTACCTCTTCACCATCACCATCCCGGATGAGTTCGCGGGCGCGGTGATGTCCGATCTCAACACGCGCCGCGCGCGGGTGCAGGGGATGGAGCAGGCGCCGCAGAAGGCCATCATCACGGCGCTGGGGCCGCTGGCCGAGATGCAGCAATACGCGACGAATCTCCGCGCGATCACGCAGGGACGCGGCGTCTTCAGTATGGAATTCTCGCACTACGCGATTGTGCCCACGCATCTGGCGCAGGAGATCATTCAGAAGTCGAAGGAAGAGGAAGAGTAACGGGTGGGCTCCACTTAGGACATCGTGAAACACCCCCCTTTGCACAGCATCTCCTGATGTTGGGTCTTTTGGTTTTTGCCGGGCAACCCTCTCAGCAGCCCTAAAAGCAACCAAGATTTGTGCGTTTGTGGGAATCGCAGACCTTTTTTGCTTCGTTACTGGGTTGGGGGGGGTGGAGGGAATTCGAAGCAGATCAAGGGGATAAATCGCCCTCGCAGCCTCAGAGCGTGCTTAACCAGACTCAAGGCAAACGAAGCTGGGGTTGATAGAGGCAATAAATTGCTCAGCGCGCAATCTCGTGTATCTCAGATACCTCGGTACTGCTTCGTTTGCCCGTGGATAGTATAATTGCACCCGGTGAATTCCTGAAGATCCCTGACGTAGGCTGCGGGTTGGCCAATCAAGTGATATAAGATGAGGGGGCCGATTAGATCTCGGCCCCCTTTTTTGTTTTGCCTGATGAACCCACCTCATAATAAAAGGGCCGGAGAATCCCCGGCCCTTGTTGTTTATCTGTATACTTCGAGTTTGAAGTCGAAACGAGGTTACGCTTCTTCTTCCTCTTCGGGTGCTTCTTCGCCTTCCGGCATCTCCTCGCCCTCTTCTGGGGCTTCGCCGATCACCTCGACCTCGCCCAAGAACTCCGGAACCTCTGGCTCCTCTTCGAGGACCTCTTCCTCAGCGTAGCTGACCTGCACGATGGACTCGTGCGGCTCGTTGAGAATCGTGACGCCTTCGGGTGGCTCCAAATCGGCGACCGTGATCGATTGGCCGATCTCGGTCAACGTCGAAATGTCGACCTCGATGTAGGGAATGAGCGCGCGCGGCAAGGCCTCGATCTCCAACTCGTTGAGGATCTGCAACACAATCGCGTCGGGATCCTCTTCCATGGGGCTTGTGCCGACCATCGTGACGGTCAGCGGCACACGCACCGTCTCATCCGCGCGCAGCGCCTGGAGATCCAAATGGATGACGTTCCGCTTGATCGGGTCGTATTGTACATCGCGGAAAATGGTGAGGTGTTCGCCCTTCTCACCTTCGACGCGAACCTGCACGGTAGTACTCGACCCAGCTCTGTTGATCGTCCGTTCGATTTCCAAACTGTCAAATTGCACGGATATCGGATCGATATCGTGACCATAAATAATACCTGGGACAATACCCTCACGACGCAATTGCTTCACCTTCTTGCCGGTGACATCCCGAGGGGTTGCCTTTAATTCTAAACCTTCCATACCTTAAAATCCTCCATTAGCTTCTTTTGCCTGGTTGGGCCTATGTCTCAATCAAAAAGGCCGCAACAAAGCGGCCCTCATCACCTTCATCAATACAGGCCTCGCTATTGTAACGCAATTGGGTATTTTGTCAACCTCGCGCTTCGAGGGGCAAGCGAAGCTGGGGTTGATGCGGGCGCTAAGGTAGTTCCAGAAATTAAAACCTCCCAAGCCTGATGCTTTTTCCTCGGACCCCCCGTTTTTGAGAGACTTATTTTCTTGGAACGGCCTAAGGTAGTTCCAGAAATTAAAACCTCCCAAGCCTGATGCTTTTTCCTCGGAAAACCCCCCGTTTTTGGGAGACTTATTTTCTTGGAACGGCCTAAATCGCTTGGCGTGAAATCTCGTGCATTTCCAGCCCTTGGGAACCGCTTCGTTTGCCCAGCCAGCATCCAATTTGACAGTTAGATAAATTTCGTTACAATTTACAGTTATATGAGGATGCTCAGTGGGGAAACGTGACAAATGTCCTAACAAACGGCAGCGTTCGGAAGGACCCTGGAGAGGCCTTTGGCCAACCGTTTGCCTACGCAGACGGCCTTTTGCATCCGCGAAGGCGGATGCTTGGCGCTTAGCGCCTCCCGAAGGGGCTTCAGTCGCTGACCAAGAAGTGTAAACCTAATTATATTGGGAAAATGAACCATCCTGCGTTTTCCAACCCAAATGACACACAGGGCCTTGATGGACTTTAAAAAATTAATTCGGTAATAGACTCGCCAGCAGCCGGGCAGTGAACTACCCGTCTCATAGCTGAAGTCGGCTAAAAGCCGACGCAAAGCCGAGAATCGGCCTCCATTTTAGTCGACTTTCATCGACCAACAGGTCTACCGACCTGTGGCGAGCCGACTTGAGCTTCTAGCCCGCGATTTATCTGCGGGCGCAGGGCGATGAGTCCGTCCTCCTAATTACCGGATTATTTCTTAATCTTCATTAAGGCCCTAACGAGCATCCGATCCGCCAAAGAGGTGATGTCCACAGGTATCACCCCCAAACACGCTTACATGCTAGCCCCCTCAAAACCCAGAACACTTTATTAAGTTTATTTTTTAGCCTCTAGCTACCTGACACTTTTAGAAAATAGCTCACGGATTTTCACGGATCACACGGATTTTTAGATCTTTCAGCGGAGAAGTTCCCCATCTTGGGGTGTATCTTACCGCTCACGTTCATTTGGACGAGTTTAAGGATGAATTTTAATCCTTACATTCCCGAAATAGCTCTTCCTGCAATATAAAAATCAAAAAATATCTGCGTTAATCCGTGTTTATCCGTGAGCTAAGAAGTGTCGGGTGGATAGTTTTAGCCTTTATTTTGTCGCAAGGAGGAGGATCAATGAAAAAGTCACGCCCCCCAGTTGTCACACTTGTAGCGCTCTTACAATTTATCCCAGCGTTTTTGTTGCCGCCGGATACTCTCTTCAAGAACCCTTTAGTGCTTCTCGCCCCGTTGATCCTATTTGCCTTCATGGGCTGGGCGATGTTGACACTTAAGCGGTGGGCCTTAACATTGTGCATCTTCGTTCAGGGGATGAATGTTATCGTCCGCTTTTTGATTTTATTCCCGCAGGCAACGACCGAAGGTAGTGCAAATTGGCTGTTTATTATCACGAGTTTGTTGGCAATTGCGCTATCCGGCACGATTCTGTACGTTATCGACCAGCCCAATGTTCAGGTGGCGTTCAAGGCTTAGGACGTTCCAAGAAAATAAGTCTCCCAAAAACGGGGAGTTTTCAGAGGGAAAAACATCAGGTTTGGAAGGTTTTAATTTCTGGAACTACCTTAGTAATTTTAAAAGCCTGGAATTAGGGCCTGATGAGAAGTCGTTGCATTCCACTCCCATCCAAAGGAGGTGGTGCTATTGAACGGATCCGTGTTATTCGAATGAGATACAGAAATATCTCAAGCCATATCAACTAAAGTTCCAATCAGTTAGGAGGAGAAAAGATGAAAGCGATGAGAATTCTCAGTTTGGCTGTGATTTTGTCCTTGATCTTGGGAGTCATAGCTGGCTGTGGCACACCCGCAACAGAAGAACCCATGGGTGAAGGCGAACCCGCCGAGACCACAGAAGAGCCTGCAGGGGAGACAGAAGAATCACTCAAGATCGCGATGTTAGCCGCGATGAGTGGCGATGTGAAGACCTTCGGCGAAGGCACCAAGCGCGGCGTCGAAATGGCCGTCGAAGAATGGAACGCCCAGGGCGGCGTGCTGGGCCGCGAGGTCGAAATCATCATCGGCGACACGAAGTGCGACGCGCAGGAAGCCGCCAACGTCGCCAACAAGGTCATCAACCAGGACAACGTCAACTATATCGTCGGCGCCGTCTGCTCCAGCGCCTCAATCCCCATATCCGAGATCGCCAATCCCGCCGGCGTTGTACAGATCAGCCCCCCCTCGACCAAT
>JAAAOZ010000398.1 GCA_009908585.1 Chloroflexota bacterium | reverse complement strand
GGAGCTTTGGGTGCTTCGATGGTGGGCACGGCGCTCTTGGAGGATTAAAAACGCCGGCCCGAACGTAGGAGAGTCACAAAGTTGTGGCCGGCGTCCCCGCCGAGCCACGGAAGCCTTTACTCCTGATGCACCGGCAGGACAAAGCTGAAGGTGCTGCCCACGCCGGATTCGCTCGCCACCCAGATGCGCCCGCCGTTGGCCTCGACCAAGGTCTTCGCTAAGGCCATGCCGACGCCCGTCTCCCCCATCCCCGCGACGAGGGGCTGATTGGCGCGGTAGAATTTGCGGAAGACGCGCGGATAATCCTCCGAGGCGATGCCCCCGCCCGTATCCGTCACGGAGACGCGGATGTACTTTTCCTCGCTGGTGCCGGTTTCCTCGCGGGCCGTGATCCGCACCTCGGTCTGAGGCTGGGAGCAGAGCGCGGCGTTGGAGAGCAGGCGCAACATAATCTGATAGAGGCTGTCGCGGTCGGCCAGGACGGGGGATAGCTCCTCGGGTAGATCTAAGTTCACCGACAGCCGGCGCTCGCGGAAGCGCGCGCTCAAGCCCATCACACCCTCCTCGATGATCTCGATCAAGTTGACGGGTTGCGGCGAGAGCTTCATCGACCGGCTGTCCGGCGAGGCGATATGCACCAGGTCGTTGAGCAGGTGATTCAGTTGCTCGACGTTGGCCTTCACGCGCTTCAGGAAATCCTTCTGCATTTTGGTGAGAATCCCCAGTTGTTCGCCCAACAGGAGATCGGTGTAGCCGATGAGCGCCGTCATCGGCGTGCGGAACTCGTTGGTCAAGCCGATGATGGCCTCCTCGCGCTCGACCTCGCTCTCCGGCGTCCGGAGGGTGATCACCAGGCCGTCGGGTTTGCCATCGTGACCGACGAGCGTGACTAAATCGGCCTCCACGTGATCCTCGAGGTCGTTCAACGTGAGATGATCGCGGCGGTGGCTGTTGGCCTTATCGGAGAGCAACTCGCCAATCGATTTGGCCCACCCGGCGCTGGGGTAGGCCCCGTTGATGGGGTGCCCGGTCACATCCCCCTCCGGCAGATGAAGCATCCGGCGCGCCAGCGCATCGGCGGTCATGATGCGACCGTCCTCATCGGTCACGATCAATCCGACCGCCATATTCTCATGCGCGGCCTCCTGGGCGGCGCTGAGCTTGCTGTACATCGATTTGAGCGTGCTCTGGGCTTCCTTCAGCCGATGCTCGAGCTTCCTACGGCGTTCCTCTTCCTGCTCCAACTTGGCTTTAGTCTCGCTTAACTCGCTGGCCATCCGGTTGCGATCATCCATTAAAATATCACGGTCGGAGACCAACTCCTGGGTCTCCCGTTGGAGCTTGTCGCGGTCGTCCATCATCTTGTGGATTTCGGCCTGGAGACTCTGGCGCTCTTCCGCCAGCGATTTGACCTCCGTCTGCCATACTTCGATCTCCGTGTTGGAGGGTTGGCGGCTCATCTCATTCAGTTGGCGGCGGAGCTGGGAGACCTTTCTGTCGCGGGTCGCGAGTCGGTTTTCTAACGCTTCGATCTCGGCCTCCAGCGCCATGACGCGCTCTTCAGTGCGGGCCTGTTGCTCGGATTCCTGCTCGCGCAGGCGATTGAGCAGCAGCTTGCGCTTGTTCTCGCTGTGTCCCCGGACAATTGAGGCCGCCAGCAACATCGCCACCAAGTGATGCGTCGCGAGGGCCTGCGGGTGCAGGGGACGTTGGCTTTCGGGGTTGCCCAACAGCAGCATGCCCACCCATTTCTCATTGCGGTACATCGGCAGCACAGAGAGGGGGCCGACCTCCTGGAAGCCCAGGCGCCCGTAGAGGTCTGATACCCATGGGGCCTGACGGGGGTTGGATACGTCTTGGGCTTGATGCGCTTCGTAAGCTTGGCGCAATGCCGGATAGGCGCTCAAATCCAATTTTGACATCTCCATCTGCGCTGTGGTTGGCGGATGGACGGCGATCACCTGGACTTGGGGCGGCTCGCTTTCCGGCTCCTCCAGCGCGATGGCGCACATATCCACATCCAGCAATTGGGCGAATTTGGAGGAGGCGATCATCAGGGCCGGTTCCGGCTCGCTCGTCGTTTCGATGCCTTGGAGGATCTCTTGCAGGCACTCGACATCGATGCTTTGTTCATGCTTGCCTGGGGCTTCGCCTGCCAGCAGTTGCCGATGAACGAGGATGGAGAGCAGCGGGTAGGCGACCAGCGCGCTCAGGCGCTGCCATCCAGAGAAGTGGGTTTGCAGGTTGGGATCGATGAGCTGGGCCACGTCGCCCAACAGCCAGAAGAGCCAGAGGCCGGTGAGCCACTCCCACTCGGCCGGCCGCAGAACGAGCGTCAACACCAGGAAGAGGCCGGAGAAAGCCAGGTTGAGGATCGTCCACACTTGCTCCTGGATGGTCTGATTGTACGCGAGAGGGACGGCGGCTTCGGTGGGCCAGATAGCGGCGCAGTAGCCGTAGAAAATGAGGCTCAGCGCGATCACGCTCCAAAAAAGTATGCGCTGCCAATCGGGCGGGGAGATCGGTGCGAGGCCCGCCCCGGCCACCAGCACCAGGCTGAGGAAGGTCAACCAGCGTTCCAGCGGCGGCAGGATCAGGGCGGGATCTAAGAAGGCGCCTTGACCCAGCAAGCCGATCACGATCAGGACGATCCGGCCACAGAGGATGGCCAGGATCGCCCCCCACCAGCGCTTAGCGCGCACGGATGAGGCATCGGCGCGCCGCGCGGAGATCGCCGAAAAGAGCGCCTGTTGCAGCGCGAAGAAGGTAATCAGGAAGTAGACGAGATCGCCCGGCGGCTGGGTGATGAGTCGAATAGCTTCATAAAGGAGGTTCATAAGCTTTTCCCCTTGGGTATTTTCTTTGATTATTATAGTCGTGGTCGCGCATTTGACCAATAACAAAGTGGGGAAGAAATAATTAACGCGCGGGGGACGTGGGAGATAGAAGGACGGAAGGCCATTCCGCCCCACGTTGATGCCTTAGGGCTTTCCCGTTTTGTAATCACACCCTATTCGCTCCAAGCGGATTGCTAAATCCGCGCTTTTTAAACATATTTTGCACGTATTATCTTGCTCGCGCAAGCAAAACGGGAATCTCTCGATCCCCTTGGAGCGAGAATGGGAAACCCCTATGATGCCTACGTTGATGACCTAGATCAACTCAGGCCCAGGTCATCAGCGATGCCTTTCATCGAATTGAGGACGATGCCGACGTGTTCCTTGAGCGGGACGCCTAACATCTCCGCGCCTTCCTCGATGTCCTCGCGGTTGACGCCTCGGGCGAAGCTCTTGTCCTTCCACTTTTTCATCACGGAGCTTACCTTGACATCTAAGATGGATTTAGTGGGGCGCACCAGCGCCACGGCGATGATCAGGCCCGTCAGCTCATCGACGGCGTAGATCGCCTTCTCCATATTCGTCTCCGGCGTGACGCCCGTGATGTGTGGGGCGTGCGCCTGGACGGCGCGGATTAACTCCTCTGGATAGCCTTTCTCGGTGAGGATCTGCTTGCCTTTGAACGGGTGGCCTTCCGGCCCCAGGTCCGGGTAGCGGTCGTACTCAAAGTCGTGGATCAATCCCACGATGCCCCATTTCTCCTCGTCCTCGTCGAAGTACTGGGCGTAGGAGCGCATTGCCGCTTCCACGGCCAGCGCGTGCTTGACTAAGTTGGGATTCTTGGTGTATTCGTTCAGCAACTCCCACGCTTCTTCGTGTGTTGGCCACATTGTTACCTCCGTTGATTATGTGATTGGGTTTGGGTGGATCGTATTCCGTAAAGCGTATTGCGTATTAATTCTGTTTACGAAATACGTAATACGCAATACGGTTTTATGCATTACGTCGATCTGTGAAATGGAACTTTCCCGCTCCATCCGCTTCGTCCGCTGTGCGAATCGGCAGCGGATCGCCTAACACCGGCAGCGGCTTGTTCACGTAGAGATCGAACCAGGCGCGCCACAGGGCGGCCACCTCGCGGACGCAGTACCAGGCGAATTTGCGGCGCGGATAGCGCTGGCGGTC
>JAAAOZ010000275.1 GCA_009908585.1 Chloroflexota bacterium | reverse complement strand
ATGCCCGATGCGCCAGAGCATGAATTTTCCGGTCGTCTCTGGCTGGGGGTGACCTTTATGAGCACCGAGGAAGGCGCGCAGATCTCTCAAGTCGTGCCGGGCAGTCCGGCGGATGAGGCGGGTGTTCGCGTGGGAGATTTGATCGTCGAGGTGGATGGCCGCTCCGTCACGCTTGCGCGCCCGTTGAGCGATTTAGTTTCGCGCTATGGGCCGGGGGATCGCATCACATTGACTGTTTTACGCAACAGGGATGAGGTCGAGTTGGATGTGACCTTGGGCCAGCGCCCCGGCTATATCCCAGAGGAACCGTAAAGCTCCAGATGGATCAGATAGCACGATGACCGTCTCCAGCGGCCTAAACCGTCGGGGACGGTCTTTTTTGTTGCTCGTAGATATAGAGCGTCTCACGTGCGGCGCGCTGCCATGAAAACTCGGCGGCGCGGACCAAGCCTCGCGCGCGCAACTCCGCGCGGAGATCGGCCTCATTGCTGAGGCGGCGCAGCGCAGCGCGGATGGCTTCTGTATCGCGTGGGTCGAAGGTCAGCGCGGCGTCGCCCACCACCTCCGGCAGCGAGGAGGCGTTGGCGCAGGCCACAGGCGCGCCGCAGGCCATCGCCTCCAGCGGCGGTAGCCCAAAGCCCTCGTAGAGCGAGGGGAAAACGAAGGCCTCCGCCGCCGTGTAAAACGTGGGTAAGTCGGCATCGTCCACGTAGCCTGTGAGGATGACGGCCTCACGCGCCGTGCTCTCCGCCAGCGCCGCGAAGAAATCGTCCGCCAGCCAACCGCGCTTCCCGCCGATGACCAAGGGCGGCGCTTCCCCGGCAGTGTAAAGCGGCTCCCAGGCGTGCAGCAGGCGCGTCAAGTTCTTGCGCGGCTCAATCGTGCCCACGGAGAGCAGGAAGCGCTCCGGCAGGCCGTACTTCGCGCGGACGGCGGCGCAACGTTCCGGCGGCTGCGGCGCGAAGCGCGGATCGGCGGCCTCGGGGATCACCGTGATCTTTGACGGAGTGATGTTGTAGGCGCGGATCAGATCGCCCCGCGTGGCCTCCGAGACCGCGATGATGTGATCGGCGCGGCGGCAGTAGAGGGGCATCGTGGCGTTGAGATACCAGCGATTGAGACGCTTGTGGTGCTCCGGCAGATGCTGAAAGATGAGGTCGTGGACCGTGAGCACCGTCGGTACGCCGCGCAGCGGCATCAGCAGGTGCTCGGTCGCGTGGAAAAGCGTCGCCTCCGGCGCGAGGCGATTGAACGGTATGCGCGCCAATTGTCCCATCCACACGAGCATGCGCCAGGGCTTGTAGCCCAGCGCGACCGTGTTCGTGGGCAGGTCATCTAGGCCGGGCAACGGCTCGACGCCGCGCTCGGCATTGTAGAAGAGGGCCAGTTCGTCGGGGATCTGCGGGCGCAGCGCGCGCGTCAGGCTCTCGGCGTAGCGGCCCAATCCCGCGCGGTGATGGACGGCGGCGGAGAGATCGAGGGTGATCATTTAGTTAGTCCCCGCTCATAGATCAACTCACCATGCCGCTCCATGATTGCCGTGAATCGTGATAAGGTGGCGGGATCGCGCAGATCAATGACCCAATCGGGCAGCGCTCGCGCTAGAGCATGCCACAGAGCGAAGTAAGTTTCCGCATCGATCTCCCCCTCAATGGCAATATCAATGTCGGATGCTGCATGGAACGCCCCTTCTCGCGTGATCGAGCCAAAGAGGTAGGCGCGATGTACGGCAGGCCATTCGGCCATCAACATCGGCACCGTGGCACGCACAGCTACAAGCGCTCGCTGGCGTTGGTCTTCCCGTTTCTCGCTCTGTCGCTGCATCCGCGCTTGGAAGTTACGGCGATAGATGGCTATCTGCTCAGACGTCCATTCGCTGGTCATGGCCTTCCCCCCAAGCCTCCTTCTTTAAGCTCGCGAACTAATGCCTGATTGAATAGATCATACATTGGCTTCAGATCTGCGTAGATTTTGCCCGCACGGACCTCAAACTCGATACGTGCGGCGCGATCCGCCTCGTAAAGCAAGCGTCCGGTTTTGAGCACTTGATGGCAGAGCAGAGGCGGCGCATCGTTGAGCACGATGACGTCCCCCTCGCGGTCGGCGAAGCGGTCTAAGGCGCCCATCAATGCCAGGCGGCGATGAAAGCGCTCCATATCATCCTCGAGATTGAGCAGCACGGCCACATCCACGTCGGAATGGGGCGTCGCGCGGCCCTGCGCCATCGAGCCGAAGAGATAGGCGGCCACAATGTCGGGCTGGGTCTTCAGATGCGCGATCAGCGCTGCTTCGTCTAGTTGAGGTGGGGTCGTGTGTTTTCTCATGGATGCATCTTGCTCCTTGACTTCATCATAGCATGGGCGCGGGCAATAAGCAACGCGCTCTCATCGATTGGATGAGAGCGCGGGGATACGGCTAGGTGGCAAGTCTATGGCTGCCCGTGGCTGAGGTGAACATCAAAAAACGGTCATTGCGGAGGGTAGCAGGTGAACCCTTGCTCCGCGAAGTGGGGATCAAAGGTGAAGACGTTGCGCAATCCCAGCTCGCGCATCATCTCGAAGCTGGTGCAATCGACGAGGCTAAGCTGGCGACGGCGTGTTGCTATCAGCAAATCGACGGCCTGTTGATGCATCAATTCGGTGATCCAAACGACATGTACTGAAGGAAGCATATCGTGGTAGATTGCCGGAACCGCATCGAACCCCAGGTGTCTCTGCCCAACGGCGGTCGATTCCACGACGACGTAATTGCTGGTAAGGAGCGAGACATCCTCGTTTATCCACTGTTGCCAGAGTCTCGCGGCTTGGGGATGAAAATCATCCTGTTCATCAAGTACGGCGATGATGCCGGACGTGTCAAGAAAGATCGTCGCGGGGTTCATAGTCGCCATAGGCTTCTGCTAAGTAGGCATCATGGTTTTCTGCCAAGTCACTAACGCCGCTGCTGAAACGTCCAACGACGGATAAAGCACGTCGTTTTCGCTCTTCGGATGGCATGTCGCCATACGTGGCGATCCAGTGATCCACCGCTTGGCGGATGATCTCGGCCATAGAGACGTTTTCCCGCTCCGCGACCTCTTTGACGCGACGGGATTGTTCCTCGGTCAATTGGATCTGGGTGCGGATCATAGCGCCTCCCTTCCTCACCTAGTGTTATCACTTTTGACTATATGATAACACACGGCGGTTAGGAAATCAATCCTTCCAACATTTTTGCCAAGCGTTGAGACTGTGCCTGACGCGAGTAGTGTTGCTCAACGACCCGTCGTCCATTCTGACTATACGCCCGACAGCGCGCCGGATCGGCGACGGAGAAGAACAATGGGGATCATAGGGTCGCCTCGATCTCCCTCATCCGCCGGACCGCCTGGTCCCAGGTGAACGTCTGCTGGACGAATTGGCGACCGGCTTGCCCGATCCGGCTGCTCAAGGAAGCGTCTTGGAACAGCTTGACGATCTGGGAGGCGGTGGCGTCGGGGTCGTCGGCAACGAGGAGGTGGCGGCCCGGTTTGGCGCCCAGACCAGCGTTGACGATGGACGTCGTCACCACGGGCCGGCCGGCGGCCATGGCTTCCAGCACCTTGTTCTGCACCCCGGCGGCGAAGCGGAGCGGCGCGGCGAAGACGGCGCCCGCGTTGAGGACCGCGTTCAGATCAGCCACGAAGCCGGTGACCGTCACTGCGGGATCCTCGCCAAGCCGGCTTATCTGGGGGGCGGGGTTGGCGCCCACAAGGGTCAGGGTGGCGTCGGGAATTTGTTGGCGCACGCGGGGCAGGATCTCCTGCGCCAGATGGACGGCGGCATCGATGTTGTGGAAGACGCGCATGTGGCCGACGAAGACGACGTTGTGCGGGGCCGGCGGTTGGTCTGTGGGTTGGAAGGTCTCCGTATCGACGCCGTTGGTGATCACCCGCACGTTCGCTCCCGGGCAGGCGGCGGCGAGGCCTTCCCGATCGGCCTCCGAGATGAGCCACGTCTCCTCGAAATGGCGGGCGACCCATCTTTCGTAGCGGACGATGCGGGGG
>JAAAOZ010000060.1 GCA_009908585.1 Chloroflexota bacterium | reverse complement strand
GACTGAAAAGCCGTGCATTGCTAATCGCAATCGCTACCTGATCGGCCAGGGTCTGCAAGACCAAGACATCGTCCGCGCTAAAGGCATTCTCCTTGGTGCTCTGGACATCCAATATGCCAATCACCTCATCACGAACCTTCAGCGGCAGAGCAATCTCAGAGCGCGTCTCAGGCAAGTCGGGATTATCAAAGAAGGCCGCGTCCTCGCCAACGTCAACCGCAATCCGATAGCGACCTTGGCTGGCCACATCGCCAACGATGCCCTGGCCAACCCCCATCTCACCCACGCGCAGTCGATGTCCACGTTCAAGCATCTGCTGCCCGCCCTTACTTGAGGCGGCTTCCAGCACGGCCCACTCGCCGGACGCATCCAACAAGAAGATGCCGGTATGATAAAATCCAAATTGATCGCTGATCACGTGCACAACCCGATCTAAAACAACCTGAGGATCGCGCCCCACTCTGGCCACTTCTTCAGCAATCGCCGTCGCTGCGCCCAGGTAAGAAGAACGACGCGCCAACTCTTGTTCCTGAGACGCTGCCAGTTCTTGCATTTCCTCTTGCTGAGATTCCAAATCGGCGGCATATTGACGAGAACGCGCCAAGGATTCTCGCAACCTCCGGAGTGCCATATTCAACGGAACCACGGCCATCAAAAGACTAATGGTCAACATCACCCAACTTGCTACCAACGGCGCGGGAAATATATCCGGGAAAGGCATCCCCAAGGCGTCCATAACGACACTGATCAGGAATAATAAACTGCTGGTCACAGCAACCGTAACCGCTCCTCCCTGTCCCAAAACCAAGCCAGCGATAACAATCAAACTGACATTCGCAGCGCCAATCATGCTTCTATGACCGGAGAGCAAAAACACGGCGTTCGAAGGCAACCAGATACCAATGATGAGCAGAATACCAGCCAACCGGGTCTGTCCCCGTTCCAAAAGAATCTTAGCGGCCAGCAGCATGATAAAAATCACGCCAACGGCTATGCCACTGCCTAATTTCTCAGCGAATAAGAAGATTGTGGCCAACGCAGTGAGAAAAAGCACCCCAAACATACTCAACAGAAGAGGGTTGAGCAAAGCAGCGTTGCGGGTTTTATCCTCAGCGTCGAAAACGGGCGCGGCTAAGAACCGTCGGATCTTATCCCACATACTCGTATCCTTTCTACTCACCGTCTGTCTCTTCCGGTTTGCCCAGTCGGTTGCCCGGTGACGGCCTCAATCAGGGACAATTCCTCATCGCTCCACGGGCGACCATCGGGATGTTGACCGCCAATCGCCCCGATCACCTGCTGGTTAATAATCAACGGCACAGCGGCGACTTCATCCTGCGCCACCGATGCGCCTTTATCCACGGCCTGGGTCATTTGTGGCAGCCATTCTGACTCCGGTATGATTTGCTTTTGCCGGTAAACGAATCCCGGTTGCACATGTCCCGATTCGAGAAAAGTTTGCCAGCTCTGCTCCGTATAGCGACGTTGTGCTTCTTCAGCTTGCGTAATCGCGGAGACCAACGCATCCACCGTCGCGTTGAGATATTCGCCCAGCGCATGAAATTCACGGACACCTTCGACTTCCACATCAAGTTCGCCCACATCTACCCGCGCCGTGTAGTCTCCGGCGGCAATTCGCGACAGGTAATCGACGTATCGCGCCGCCGTCTCACGAATATGCAACGTGGTACGGACTTCCCGCTGACGGGCTTCACGCTCGGCCTGAGCTAAGGCTTGCGCTTGACGGTTCGATTCGACTAACGACTGCTCGCGCTGATTCGCCAACTTTAATGCCTGTTGAGTACGCTCCATAAAAACACTCACCAACACGCCACTCAACACGAAGGTAGCGACGAACGTGATATGCCGTATAGGACGTAAAATATCCACCGGCACATCAACGACTTGCACCACTCCTATCCATTCCATAACAGCAGCCACAACCCAAAAGAAAACCACGATGACCACAACCCAACGCACCGTAATTCTATTACCCAACAGCCCTGCCAGCATCGGGAAAATCATAAAGAAGAAGAGTAACGGGCCAGTTACACCGCCAGTGTAATAAGTACTGGCGAATGTCATCAACGTTAAACTGGTCATGTAGAGGATAACGGCCAAGTCCAAACGTCCCCGTCGATTGAGGAAAAAGCACAAAAGGCTGACCAATCCCGTTACCGCTGCGACAGAGGTCAAAGGTAAGACCGGGACACTCTCATTGAACAATCCCAAGAGCAAAAACAGTATAAGCAGGACTACGGCGCCTATGACGGACACGCGGGTTACGGTCTCGAAGACGCGATACCGCCAGGCAACCTCTTCGCGCACTTTACTTGAATTCGGGATCCGCTGGCTACTCATTCCTGCCCTCCTTTTGACGCGCCAGTCTGCACCATTAACCGCGCCAGCATCTCGGCCTCCAACACATCCCCCAACTGCTGGATTGCGCGCTGAACGGCCTCATCAACCGTGAGCGCCCCACGAATCTGATCGACGATTTCGCGCGTCACGCGCTCGCGGGCTGCGCGGCGCTGGGTATCCTCGTAGAGGCGGGCGCTTTCCAGGGCCTGGCTTAATTGGGCCGTCAGCGTTGCCATCAGGTCGATCTCTTCCTGCGTCCACTCACCGTCATCGTCGGGCTTATAGGCATCGATCACGCCGATCACACGACCACGGACTTCGAGAGGAATGGCGAGGGTGTTCAATTGCCCCTCGGCATCCGCAATGGGTTTCCTCTCCCGAAGCGCCAGTTTCACGCCCTCGCGCTGGCGTCCGCCCGGCGGCAGGATAGACTGGGGATCATAACGCGCCCCCAGCTCAGCCCGCGTGCGAAGCAATTCTTGCCAGGCCTCCTGACTCAACTCGCCGTAAGCTCGTCGCGCCGCCTCCAGGGCCTCCTGAGTTTCCGCAAAGAGGCGCGCGTTGTCCACAGCCACGGCCACCTGATCCGCCAGCGTCTGCAACACGGTCACATCCTCCGAGGTAAATGCCTCCGGCTCGACGCTTTGCACATCCAAAGCGCCGATGATCTCCCCCCGCGCCTGTAACGGCAGGGCGATCTCCGAGCGGGTATCAGGCAGATCGGGATTATGCAAGAAGAAAGGATCATCGCCGATGTCCAGAGCAACACGAGCTTCGCCCCGGTTGGCGGCAAAGCCAACAATGCCCTCATCGGTCACCCGCAAGCGGTGTCCACGGCTGAGCATCTGACGCCCGCCCTCGCTCGACGCCGCTTGCAGTTGGACCCAATCCCCGGTCTCATCCATCAAAAAAATGCCGGTGTGGTAAAATCCAAACTGTCGGCTGATCAGGTTCACCACTTTGGCGAACAACGCCTGCATATCCAGAGTCGCCGTCACCTCACGCATCACCTCTGAGGTGGCTTCCAGATAACGGGTGCGGTGTTCCAACGCCTGGGTGCGCTCCTCAACTCGGCTCTCTAGCACCACTTGCAGCTCCCGGAGCTGCTGGCTAGCCTGCTGCTCGGCGCGCTCATTCTCTCGGGCCTGACGTAGGCTCTCGTTCAGCCGCCCCATGAGCAGCCATTGGAATACGGAAGCGACCAGGAGCAAAATCGACTGGAGCGTAACGTAGTTCCAATCTGTCAAATAGGAAGCATCATTCTCAAGCACCCCATTGATCTCCAACGTACCAATGACCAACACCGGCACCGTGGAGAGTACGCCAAATATCAGCGTGGCATTGCGACCCAGCGTCAAACCACTTGCGATGATCACGGTCACATAGGCAATGACACCGGGGTCATGGGTACCGCTCCCCATGGTGACAAGATAGCTAACGACAGCGTAAATCCCCACAGGGATCAAAAAACGAGCGGGCCACAATAAACCACGCTGCAGCAGGAAGAGACACAGTAGCTGAAGCGCAAGTAACGGGGTCAATGCGACAATCGTCTGCGGTTGCTGATCAAGAATACCGTCAGTGATGAGCAACACGACGGCAGCAAGTATCACAAAGATCAAATTTCCACGCAGCAGTTTCGTGACGGATTGTCTTTCCCGCTCGCTTATCCTATC
>JAAAOZ010000449.1 GCA_009908585.1 Chloroflexota bacterium | reverse complement strand
AATTGCCAGGGCCTGTCAGGAGAAGTCGAGGTCTCAACCGCACGCCGGGGAGGCGGAGGCGGAGGCTGCAACGCTCTCCCCAACGATGCGGCTGTGGCAAATCGATCCTCCGGCCTCTTGTGCAACGCTCGCGCCACGGCCTCCGCCAGCCACGCCGGCGCCGCTGGATTAACTGCCCGCAAAGGACGCGGAGATTCACTCTGAATACGCTGGATATTGCGTACCTGAGCCGCCGGCGTTGTCTCGGTCTCAAAGTCCAAATAGGGACGCCCGGCCAGCATCTCGTACAGCATGACTCCCATCGCGTAGATGTCCACCCGAGGATCGTCGCGCACGCCCTCCAACTGCTCCGGGGCCATATAACGTACGGTACCCATCATCATACCCGTTGCCGTAAAAAGCTTCCGCGTCATCATCTGTTCAGAGACGTGCGCAATACCAAAATCGGCCAGGCGCACTTCGCCATCCTTATCGAACAACACATTGGCCGGTTTGATATCGCAGTGAACCACACCCTTGTCGTGAGCATACGCCAAAGCTTTGCACACGTTGGTCGCGATCCTCACCGCATCGCGCATCGGCAGCCGCCCACGCCGCAATCGGTCGGCCAGAGAACCACCAGGCAAATACTCCATCGTCAGATAATAGGTGCCACGATCGTGAAAAATGCCGTAGGTGCGGGCAATATAGGGATGAGTCAAGCGCAGCGTAGCCCGCGCTTCCTGGACGAAACGCTGCACAATCTCTCGATTGTCCAGCCCTATGGTCAGTTCTTTGATAGCAACAACCTCGCCAGTCAGCCGTTCGCGGGCACGATAGACGTGACCGAAGCCTCCCTGACCAATGACGTCCTCAATATAATACTTATTGTGCTCCAGTGTGGTTCCGCGTTGCAGCATACGTGTTATCCTCGCGTGTAATAGAACATTGGTAACCGTCGAACCTTGTGAGGCGCAATGACCAACTCCAGTTGAACTTCATTTGTAGACATCGTCACCTCCTAGGTCATAAGTAACCATTTAGTCTTATGAGGTGCAACGCACTTTTGGGCTTGTCGCCGCGCATATATTGCATGAGTTCGCGCCCTTCTTCAGTTCAAGTGCGTTGCACCTTAGTCTACTAAGAAAACTAAACAGATACAATCATAATTATAGTGCAAGCGCCAAAAATTGCATCATTAGCCCCGAAGGATTTTCAGGAAACCCTTCGGGGCTGAGAGACGGCAACTCTCCATATTTTATCGCCGCTGACGCAGATACAACCGGCTCTTCAGGAATTCGCCGGGTGCAATTATGCCATCCCCACCCGCAACCCAGTAACGACGCAAAAAAGGTCTGTAATCCCCACAAACACGCAATTCTTGGCTGCTTTTAGGGCTACTGAGGGGGTTGCCCGGCAAAACCCCAAAGACCCATACAACCATCCGACAAGAAGCAGCAAGCTGACCAAGCTCCATATCAAACCGGAGGATTGAGCGGTGAGGCGTCGAGCAGCCAAAGCCGTCGGCGCCGCGCCGCTACTCTTGAGCACGAAAGACGAGAAGCTATCAATGCCGGTCACTTCAACCCAGTAGTAGGGCTGGCCATCGCCGCCGGTTTGCTGGCCGGCGCCGGCTTCTTCCCACGCGCTGCCCGTCCAATGCCAAACCTTCATCGCGCCGGGATCGCCCTGAGCTTCGCTGGCGAGGTAGTAGAAGCGCACGGTGCTTGCTACATCGTCCGTCGCGATGTCGAAGCAGCGATCCCCGAGGCGCGCGATCCGCGCATCAAGCGCCAACTCCGCAATTTGGCCCAGGCATTCAAGCAAGCGCGCAACGCGCTCATCGTGCTCACGCCCGCGGGCGATCTGCCCGTCGAGTTGCAGGACGAGGCCGTCATCTTGGAGCTGCCGCTGCCCACCGCCGAGGTGTTGGACGCTGTGCTGGCGCCGCTGACGCGCACGGCGGGCGTCAACGTGCAGCTCACGACGCTGGGCCGCGAGAAGTTGATCCAGGCCGCGCTGGGCCTCACCGCCGCCCAAGCGCAGCGCGTCTTCGCCAAGGCCGTGGTGCGCGATGGCATCCTGGACGAGCGCGACATCGACTTGGTCACCGAGGAGAAGAAGCAGATCATCCGCGAAAACGAGGCGCTGGAGTTCTTCGCCGTCACGGAGACGCCCGACGACGTGGGCGGCTTAGGCGCGCTCAAGGCGTGGCTGCGCCTTCGCGAGCGGGCGTTCACGCAGGAGGCGCGCGATTACGGCCTGCCCGCGCCCAAGGGCATCGCGCTGCTGGGCATTCCCGGCACCGGGAAGAGCCTCAGCGCCAAGATGATCAGCGGCCTGTGGCGGATGCCGCTCCTGCGCCTTGACGTCGGCGCGCTCTTCGGCGGACTGGTGGGCGAATCGGAGGCGCGGACGCGGCGCGCGCTGCATCTGGCCGAGACCATCGCGCCGTGCGTGGTGTGGATCGACGAGATGTACTTGGGCTTCAACGACCATCGCGAGTTCACCACGGAGGACATCCTCGCCGCTCTCCAACGGCTCGTGCCGTTGGCCATCTCCCAGCGCGAGAGCGTGGACGCCCTCCGCGAATGGATCGGAGAGGGGCGCGCGCAATTGGCCTCGTATCCAGAAACCTACCAGGAATGGGAGTGGCTCTTCCAGAAGCCATCGTCGGCTCAAGCCGGAGAGGAATAGTAAGGCATCGCACGCAATAAAGCAAACCCCCGGCATCGAGGGAAAACCTCGATGCCGGGGGGTTTTGTTTATCAGCTATCTCATCTTATCGGCCACGACGGGATCACCGCGTCGATTTCCGCCATCAGGCGGATGGTCTCCTGCAAGGCGACGACGATCTTCTGATAGTGCATCAACTCACTCAAAGAGAGCTGCCGCCCCTTGCGATCCTTGAGCCACTTGTGCAGGACCTGATATCCGCCCACCTCGAACTCCCAGACCTCCGCCGGCACGCCGGCGAAGTATTGCTCCAGGTTGATGTAGACCCGATTTTGCTCGGCCACGTCGCTGGTCTTCGTCCGTGACTGGCCGGCGGGGATGAATTTGGGGAAGCCGCCGCGCCGCTTGACGCGGTCGCTGCCGCTGACGGGGTAGCTGGCCCCTCCCCCCGGCTCCCTCCCCAGTTTCTGGAGAGGGGGAGCTTGCGGATCAAGCAGGTGGAGATCGATCAATTCTTGGCCCAGGGCCACAAGCTGCCAGAAGAGTTCCGCATCCGAGGTGATGGGCACGCGCGGGAAGTCGATCTTGAGGAATTCGGCGTAGCGCTCGCGGTAGGTGGGGCTGTGGAAGATGGCGTAGATGTAGGCGAGGAGGTCTTCGGGGCTAAAAGAGCCTCTCCTCCGCCCCCCATCCCCCTCCTCCTCTCCATCGGATGGAGAGGAGGAGGGGGTGCTCATCGCAGATGAGCGGGGAAGGTGGTGAGGCCCCTCTCGGCCCCCCTCGTTCCCCCCACGTGTGGAGGGCAGTTGGGAGGAGGTATTTCCCCCTCCGTGTGGGAGGACGGGGGACTTGTGGTGAGGTCTTTCTTCAAGCGCCGTCGTGATGGCAGCTATCACAGCGGTGATGTTGTGGAGAACTTGCTCGTTGGTAAAGCGCAGGACGCGCAAGCCGAGGCTTTCCAGAGATCCTTGGCGAAGGGCGTCCTCTTCGCGTGTGGATTGATGGATCGGCCCATCGACTTCAATGACCAGCCCTGGCTCCGCCGCGTAGAAGTCCACGATGAAGCGGTCGATGATGTGCTGACGACGAAATTTCACGCCTGCCACTTGGCGCTTGCGCAGTTGTTGCCACAATGCATCCTCCGCCGGCGTGGGATGTTTGCGCATCTCCTTCGCCTTTGCCTTGAGTTCAGCGTACAGATGTGGCACCGCGCGGATGGGGCCTCTCCTCCAACCCCCAGCCCCTTCCTCCTCTCCATCGGATGGAGAGAAGGAAGGGGTGCTCATCGCAGATGAGCGGGGAAGGTGGTGAGGCCCCTCTCGGCCCCCCTCGTTCCCCCCACGTGTGGAGGGCAGTTGGGAGGAGGTATTTCCCCCTCCGTGTA
>JAAAOZ010000304.1 GCA_009908585.1 Chloroflexota bacterium | reverse complement strand
AGCGGCAGATCGGGAACCTGGCGCGAGATCAGCGGAACGGCGTTCTCGAAGAACATCCCGTTGGGCCGACCGTGCGCGTCGCGCCCCAGCTTGCCATCCGCCGGATCGGGCGTCGCGTCCGTGATGCCGGCGGCGCGCAGGGCGGCGCTGTTCGCGACCAGCGCGTGGCCGCTCTTCGCCGTGAGCGCCACCGGATGCGCCGGCGCCACGCGATCCAACTCCTCGCGGGTGGGGAAGCTGTCATCCGCCCAGATATTCTGATCCCAGCCTCGGCCCGTGATCCATTCGCCGGGCGGAAGGTCGGCGGCGCGAGCGGCGACCTCGGCGTGGAGATCGGCGCGGGAGAGGCCGCGCAATTGAAGCTGGCGAAGGCTCCGCGCGTACCACATCAGGTGGATGTGCGAATCGATCAGGCCGGGGATGATCAGGGCGCCGCCCATATCTTCTATATTCTTCGCTTCGACGCCCGGCGCATCCTGCCAGGCCAAGGCCTCGGCATCTAACCCGGCGATTTTGCCATCGACGATGGTCAGGCTTTCCGCCCAGGGATGGTCTTTATCCCCGGTGTAAATTTTAGCATCGCGTAAGATGTGAATGCTTGGCTTTGTCATAGGTGTAACCTCGCTATTGTGCGCCGATCAACTCGGCGACCCAGGTGATCCCGTAGTAGCCGCTCCACGCCGCGACGATGGCCTTGATCGTCTTGCCCGTCCACGTCGCCAACATAAAACGCCACAGGGGATAGCCCGCCAGGCCGCCGGCCATCGCGGCCAGATCAAAGAAGGGGACGGGGAAAAGGGAGAGCACAAAGATGGTCAGATCCCCGTTGCGTTGCATCCAACTTTCCAGCCGCTTGTAGAGCTTGGATCGCTCGGCGACATCCTCCAGCGCGTAGCCGGCCATATAGCCCGTGATCTCGCCGATGCCATCGCCAAAACCCGCGCTCAACCCGGCCAGCCAGGGGTTGAGGACGGCGCCCATCGTGAAGGTGAAGGCCAGGTGCGGGATGGGAAGCACGATGGTCGAGCTGCCGATGAGGGCCATCAAGAAGACGCCCAAGTAGCCCAGTTGGCGGAAGCGCTCGACCTGGAGTTTGTCGCGGTTAAGGGCGACGGTCAGCATCAGCGCGCCCAGGAAGACGAAGATGGCGATCTGCGCGGCGCGATGACGCCAATTGGTCGGTTGCTCTTGTTGTTCTTGCGAATCGTCGGTCATACTTGGGGGGCGCCAAGGCGCAGCACGGTCGCGTGAGCTTCGGGGCGGGCGCATTCGCCGGTGACGTTGCAGCTATCGATGACCAGATCGGCGTGATCCAGCACGGCGCCGTAGTCAACGTCGTGATGACCGGTCACGATGACGACGACATCCGCCGCCGCGATCTCCTCCGGTGTGAGATCGACGTTCTGCAAGGTCAGCGACTCTGTGTGGAAGACGTTGCCGCCGACGGGGTACGTAGGTACAAAGGGATCGTGATAGCGCACGTCGGCGCCCCGGTCTAACAGTAGCTCGATGACGCGGCGGGCGGGCGAGTTGCGCGCATCGCCAATATCCGGCTTGAAGGCGACGCCTAAGACGAGCGTCCGTGCGCCCTGGAGGGGCTTTTGTTGCGCGCTGAGGCCGCGCGCTGCCAGCTCGACGACGTGGTAGGGCATCGCCTCGTTGGTCTCGGCGGCCAGCTCGATGAAACGCGTGTAGAAATCGTACTCGCGCGCTTTCCACAACAGATAGTACGGGTCGATGGGGATGCAGTGGCCGCCCACACCCGGCCCCGGCGTGAAGGGCATAAAGCCGAAGGGCTTGCTCTTGGCCGCCTCGATCACCTCCCAGAAATCGATGTCCATTCGCTCGGAGAGAAGGGCCAACTCGTTGACCAGCGCGATGTTGACGGCGCGGAAGGTGTTCTCCAGCAGCTTCGTCATCTCGGCGGCGGCGGGCGAATGCACCTCGTGCACCGGCGCGCCCATCTGGCGCAACAGCGCCGCCGCGATGGTCGTCGCGTCCTCCGTCAGGCCGCCGACGACCTTGGGGGTGTTATACGCGCTCCACTGCGCGTTGCCGGGATCGATGCGCTCCGGCGAGAACGCCAGGTAGAAGTCGGTGTCGGCGCGCAGGCCGCTCTGCTCCTCCAAAATGGGCTGGACGACCTCGGTGGTGGTGCCCGGATAGGTGGTGGATTGCAGGACGATCAGTTGGTTAGGGTGCAGGCGCGGGGCGATGCCCTCGGTCGCCTGGATGATATAGCCGAGATCGGGGGAGCGCTGCACAGTATAGGGCGTGGGCACGCAGATGAAGATCGCGTCGCAGGTGCTGAGCACGTCATAATCCGTGGTGGCGCGCAGGCGCCCGGCCTCGACGTGCGGGCGGAGTTCGTCATCGGTGATATCCTCGATGTAGCTGCGCCCGGCGTTGATCGCCTCGACGCGCTCCTCGTTGATCTCCACGCCGACGGTGGGGAATTTGCCCTTCGCCAGGGCCAGCGCCAGGGGCAGGCCCACGTAGCCCAGACCGATCACGGCGACTTTAGCCGTGCGATGGGTAATTTTCTCAGATAAAGATGGGTTATCCATTAGAACCTCCGGTTATAGTTGTGGTAAAGATATTTTCTCTGACCCTTGCGAAGGTTAATCAAGATCCTTGTAAACTAAGTTATTACGCATGTGAGATCGCGTTTTAGGCATCGAAATCCTTCTGAACCCTTCGCAAGGTTGCACCAAACAGTGATTGTAATCGAGACATGGGAGAGTGCAAGTGAATTTTACGACGGCGGCGCGCCGGGCGCGCCTTTCTGCTGAGCCAGGAGGGCCAATTTCACCTCGACCTCGTACCAACTGATCTCCGAGAGGCCGAGCTTGCGCCGCAGCGCGTCGGGTTCCATGCCCTCGCGGTAATCGCGCACCGCGCACGTCCAGCGGAGCATCTCGAAGGTGAGGCGCGGGACGTTGGCGGCCTCGGCGACGCCCGTGAGGACGTACTCCAGATTCCGCGCCGTCCACGGGAAGAGGTGTTGGCGCGGGGTGTATTGCTCGCGATAGATGCGCAGGATCGCGGGCCACCACTTGGGCAGCGGGATGCGCCGCTCCTTGTGCTGGCGGCTCGGCTGCTTGTAGCGAATCCAGATCGCGGGGCGCTCGGCGTTCGTCAGATCGATGTGGTTGAGTTGGAGATCGACGCACTCGCTCTTCTTGATCCCCGTGTGGAGCACAAGCGTGACCAGCAGGTGCGGGCGGGCGTCGGGCCGGCGACCGATATCGCCCCGACGCATCGCCTGGGTCGCGTCGGTGACCGCCGCGATCTGTGCCTGCGTCAGAATATCGGGCAGCGGCGCGGAGACGGCGTGGTGAATCAGCGGCGCCGCCGTGTCGCGCGGCAGGATCTCATCCTCCGCCAACCAGCCGAAGAAGACCTTCAGCGTGGTGATCCGCCGCTCCAAGGTCTTGGGGCTGCACGGCGCCTCGCGCTCGTCCTGCATCCAATCCAAGAAAGCCTGGAGATGCGCCGTACTAATCTCGCGCAGCGACGTGCCCGGTCCGATGTAATCGCTGAGGATTTCCATATCTAAGCGAAAGGCCTGTTGGGTATTCTCCGTGAAGCCCCGCGTTCGCATATAGCTCTCGAACGCGCCGAGGGCCTGATTGAGCGAGGATTGCGGAGTGAGGCCCGTGGAGGATTTTTTGGGTTGTTGAGACGGCTTAGGCTGATCGGGCAACTCGTCGGCGGGGAAGAGGGGCAGTTGAGGCGCCGTATTTTTTTGATCATCATTCATATTTTAGCTCCTTCCATCCATTCGCATCTCCCTCCTATTATAACCCCCTGCCCACGTGGGCAAGTTTTGGGGGTTTGTGCTATACTTAGAGACGTGCCATCGATTGGCAAATCAGCAATGAGACGAAAAACATTTCACCACAGAGGCGCAGAGAACACAGAGGTTTTTGCGTTGTCTCAGTGGTTTATGGGTCTTTTGGATTTTGCCGGGCAACCCCCTCTGTATCCCTAAAAGTAGCCAAGAATTGCGTGTTTGTGGGGATTACAGACCTTTTTCGCGTC
>JAAAOZ010000213.1 GCA_009908585.1 Chloroflexota bacterium | reverse complement strand
CCAGCGGCTGACCATCCCCAGCATTGACGTACTCTTCCCGCATCCCATCCCGCCCGATAAGCGGATCGAGATCGACCTGCCGACGCAGCGGATGCACGTCTTTGATCACGGGCAGCAGATTTTCACCTTCACCGTCTCCAGCGGCATCTCCAGCACGCCGACCATCGCCGGGCAATTTCAGATTCTTTTTAAAGAGGCTGATGCGTTTGCCCAGCGCTGGGACCTGGAGATGCCGCACTTTATGGGCATCTACGAGGAGGGGGAGGGCTTCCACAACGGGATTCACGAGCTGCCGATCATGGCGTGGGGCACGCAGCTTTCGCCCGGCGTGTTGGGCTGGCCGGCCTCGTTTGGGTGCATCATCTTGGATGAGGGCGACGCGGGCGCGCTCTTCGATTGGGCCGAGATCGGCACGCTGGTGCGCATCCACGGCGTCGCGCCCGGCACGCCTTCCTGGTCGCAAACGCTGGGCGATCTGGTGCCGGTGACGCCAGACGAGTAGAGACGCCCGTAGAGACGCAAAGTCTTGCGTTGCTACGACGGTCAATTATCTGCACGCCCCTCCGTGAACATATTTTGTTTTAATTAAGGTTCTGAGTATAATGCCTGGTGTACTTCGATGAACATAACATTCAGCAATTTCATCCAAAGGAGCTAAGCTAATGGCAGAAGATAAACAAGCAATGGCGGACGTTTGGACCGCCCCTTCAGAGCAGGTGGCGTTGCGCAAGATCGGTGATCCTATCGATTGGTTGCCCTTCGAGCCGCGTGAAGTCGTTGATGGGCAGTTTGTGATCCGTGAAGCTCAGAATAACGAGCACGATCTGGCCGGCGCGGCGGAGGCTTATCGCACCGGCTTTCCGGTCATCCGGGGCACCGAGTTGGAGATTCTCTTCAAGGCGGAGGGCTTTCCCCTCATCCTGGGGCAAGATGAACAGTTCAACCAGGGCGATTATTTTATGCTCCTCGCTGAGGAGATCGCCACGGGTAAAATCGCGGGTGCAGCAATTATTCGGATGTTGAAGCGTCAGCGTAATGGCGAGTTCGTGGCGCTCACCGTCCACGCAGATTTTCAGGGGAACGGCCTAGGTCGCGAGATACAGACGGCGTGCGATCAATACTTTGAACGCTGTGGCGTCGAGATGGCCTTTGTTTTCTTGGCGACGGAACACCCTGTCACCCAACGCTTCTCCTTCGAGCAGGGATTCCATCCCGTCGGCATTTTCCATGGCTACTATCGCGTCTGGTCGGGCAAGGATGACTTGGCGCGTCGCGCCAACTGCGTGCTGGCGCAAAAGTTCTATGGCGGCGCGGAGAAGATGTGTCCCACCGAGATGGTCCTGTTGCCGCAGGCCGAGCGGTTGCTCGTGCCGTTGATCGAGCACTACCCAAGTGACACGATCACGGAATTTCTGGACATTCTGGCTCAGGGGATTCCCAACTGCCAGAGCACGGGTATCTTCTTCGCCGATAAGCGACCCGATGACACCTACATTAGTTGCTATACGGATTACGTCGATGGCATTCCAAGCACCTGCGCTGGCTACCAGAACCAACCCACCGATCACTACACGTGGTTTATGCCCAAGGTCTACGCGACGAAGGGGGCGGCGCCCGAAGATCGCCTTGTGATCAGCGACTACGATCTGATCCCCGACGACGCGCCCCTCAAGCAATACTACCCGCCGGTCTTCGTCTCCGTCGCCGACTACGTTCTTTGGGATGGCGATGAGTTCTTGGGCTGGATAGGCATCCTCAGCACGACCGAACCCATCGATTGGGACGCCTGCACCCCGTTCATCGTTGAAACGGTGGAGAAGTACAAGGACGCACTGGTCGAGGCCTACAGAGCAACACATTCGGTATAAAGTTACCCTCAAATTGCATTTAAGGCCTGACGGGCAATTAACCGTCAGGTCTTTTGTGTTCTTTGCGTAGAGACGCAAAATCTTGCGTCTCTACGACCACCCCTATTTGAAACCCCGGCTATCGGTGGTAAGCTAGACCCTATGTACGTGGGGGAGTTTCACTTGTAGAAGATGAGCATTCATTGAACTTCAAGAAGCTGTCATAGGTCCCTGCAGGCTTTGCTTTTGAGGTACGTGAAACTGCCCCCCATTTCCTCACATATAAAAGTGCTTGTGTTGATAGATTTCTCCTGAGTGTGAAATACATCCTATGTACGCTAAAGTCCTGATTTTTCTCCCCATCAAGGCCAAAAGCTCGCCGTATTTCGATTACCGGGTGCCGGCAGCGCTGGCACAGACGGTGCGACCGGGTGTGCTGGTGGTGGCGCCGCTGCGCACGCGGAAACTGCCCGGCATCGTGATGGCGCTGGCGGATAGCTCCGACCTCGCGCCAGACGAAATCCGCCCCATCGAGAGCGTCTTAGATCCCGAACCGGTGTTGGACGAGACGCGGCGGACGTTGGCGCAATGGATCGCGCGCGAGACCTTGGCGCCGCTTCACAAGTGCGTCCAGACGATGCTGCCGCCGGGGATGCGGCCCAAAGCCTACCTGCGCCTCACGCCGTTGGTCACGCAACTCCCGCCCGATTTGCCCGATTCCGCCGCCGCGCTGCTGCGCCTCCTACTGCGACGTGGGCCACTGCGCAGCTCGCAGATCGCGCGCGCCCTCACGGAGATCGATTGGCACGCGGCGCGGCGCACACTCCAACGCCGTGACCTCATCAAAGTCGAGCGGCGCCTGCGATTGCCCCACGTCCGGCCCAAGACCGTGCGCAAAGCGCGGCTCATCGCGCCGCCGGCCCAGTGGGAGCAGAAGATGTCGGGGCTGCGCCGCACCCAGCTCTATCGCGCGATCCTGAGCTTTTTGGAAGAGGAGGGCGGCCCGGTCGAGTTGGACGTCATCTGCGCGGAGACGGGCGCGCAGAGCTATCACCTCAAGATGTTGGATCAGCGCGAGTTGATCTCGTTTAGCCGCGAGGAGATCGTCCGTGATCCCCTGGCCGATCTGATCACCACGCCGGATGCTCCGCCGCTGCTGCTGCCAGATCAGCAGGCGGCGTGGGAGGAATTGGCCGGCCATCTGACAAAGCAACGTCACAGGAAGGCGCGACGCGCGCCCGCGCCGGTGCTGCTGTTGGGCGTCACCGGCTCCGGCAAGACGGAGCTGTACCTGCGGGCGACGGCCCAGGTGCTCGACCGGGGCCAGCAGGCGTTGATCTTAGTGCCGGAGATCAGCCTGACGCCGCAGACGGTACGCCGCTTTATGGTGCGCTTTCCTGGCCGGGTGGGGTTGTGGCACAGCCAGATGAGCCGGGGCGAGCGCTACGACACGTGGCAGCGCGTGCGCAGCGGCGAGATCGACGTGATCGTCGGGGCGCGGTCGGCGCTCTTCACGCCGTTCTCGGATTTGGGGTTGATCGTGATCGACGAGGAGGAGGACGCCAGTTACAAGCAGAGCCGCCAGCCGTACTATCACGCGCGGGAGACGGCGACGGCGTTGGCGCGTCTGACGGGCGCGCTGCTCATCATGGGCAGCGCGACGCCCTCGCTGGAGGCCTACGCGCGGGCGCAGGCGGGGCGTTACCGGCTGATCACGCTGGAGCGGCGGATCGTCAGTCACAGCCGCCGGGTGGCCGATTGGCAGCGCGTGCTCCATCTGCGCCAGAGTCGCTATCGGCCCGTGGCGTCGGCGCCGCACGCCTGCACGATTGCGCTGCCGCCCGTGCAGATCGTCGATATGCGCGCGGAGTTGCAGGCGGGCAATCGATCCATCTTCAGCGGGGCGCTGCAATCGGCGGTGACGCAGGCGTTGGCGCGCGAGGAGCAGGTGTTGCTCTTCCTGAATCGGCGGGGCGCGGCGACCTACGTCTTCTGCCGGGATTGTGGCTGGGTGGCCGAGTGCCCGGATTGCGACTTGCCGCTCACGGCCCATCGGCGCGTCGAGACGTTGATCTGCCATCATTGTGGGCATCGCGAGGCGATGGCGCACACGTGCCCGAAATGCGGATCGCATCGCGTGCGGGCGTTTGGCCTGGGCACGGAAGGGCTGGCGGAGCAGACGGCGAAGCGCTGGCCGGAGGCGCGCC
>JAAAOZ010000404.1 GCA_009908585.1 Chloroflexota bacterium | reverse complement strand
GTGAAGATGATCAACAACGCGCCGATAATGAGCGCGGTGATAATCGACAACCCGGGGACCAACATATTGCGCCCCAAGGACTTCACAATCGACATAAAGCCCTGAGCGTCTGCTTGTTCTTGTGCCTGCTCTCGCTCTGTGCTCATGCTAACTCCTTTATCGCCGCCAAGCCCTCTAAACCTTCCGCGTCCTCCGCATCCGACACACCGGCCATCAAGAGACCAATTTCTTCTTTGGTCGCTTCCTCAGCCGGGATGGTGTCCATGATCTCGCCGTGGAACATCACGATGATGCGATCCGCCAACCCCAGCACCTCATCCAGTTCGGATGAGACCATGAAGACGGCGGCGCCCTCATCGCGCTTGCGCACCAACTGCGAATGGATGTACTCAATCGAGCCGACATCTAATCCGCGCGTGGGCTGCGACGCGATGACCAATTCGACTTCGCGACTCAGCTCGCGGGCCACGATGACCTTCTGCTGGTTGCCGCCGGAGAGGCTGCTCACCGGGGTCATAATGCTTGGCGTGCGCACGTCGTACTCCTCCACCAACCGCTCGGCCCGCGCTTTGATTTTATCCTCCTGCATCACCATGCCCTTCGCAATGGGCGGCAGGTAGTAGGTGTTGAGGATCAGGTTTTCCGCGACAGGATAGCCCAGCACGAGGCCGTCGTGCTGGCGATCTTCTGGAATATGAGCGCTGCCCTGCTCTGTGATCACGCGGGGGGAGGCGTTGGTCACGTCGTGGCCGGCGATTTTCACCTGACCATCAATGGACTCGCGCAGGCCGGTCAACACCTCGACCAGCTCGGTCTGGCCGTTGCCCTGCACGCCCGCTACGCCGACGATCTCGCCGGCGCGCACCTCGAACGAGATACCCTTGACCGCCACCTCGCCCCGGTCGCCCATAGCCTTGAGGTTGTTCACCTCGAGCACCACGTCCTCTGGCTCCGCCGGCTCCTTCTCCACGGTGAGGAGCACCTCGCGACCGACCATCAGCGAGGCCAAGTCGCGCTCGGTGCTGCTCTTGGGATCGGCGGTACCGACCATCTTGCCGCCGCGCAGGACGGCGATGTTATCCGCCAGCGCCAGGACTTCTTTGAGCTTGTGGGAGATGAAGATCACCGACTTCCCTTGCGAGACCAACGAGCGCACCACCTCGAACAGCCCTTGGACCTCCTGGGGCGTCAAGACCGCCGTTGGCTCATCCAAAATGAGAATATCGGCGCTGCGATAGAGTAACTTGATAATCTCTACTCGCTGCTGCAAGCCAACGGGCAAATCGCCGACCATAGCATCGGGATCGACATTGAGGCCATATTTTTCGGAAAGAGCGCTGATCTTTTCCGCCGCCTCCCCGCTATCCAAAAAGACGCCATTCTTGACCGATTCCATGCCCAACATCACGTTCTCCGTGACGGTGAATACCGGCACTAGCATAAAGTGCTGATGCACCATGCCGATCCCCAGATCAATCGCGTCATTTGGGCCTTCGATGTTTACCTTTTCACCCCGGATGTAAATCTCGCCCTCATCCTGGGCGTAAAGTCCATAGAGCACATTCATCAGCGTGCTCTTGCCAGCGCCGTTCTCCCCCAACAACGCCAACACTTCCCCTTCGTGCAGGGTCAGATCGATGTGATCGTTCGCCAGCACCCCAGGGAAGCGCTTCGTAATCCCTTTGAGTTCCAACACTGGGGGCATACAGTTCCTCCTTAAAAATGAGAGTTAAAAGTTGCGAGTTAAAAGTTGCAAGTCAAAAAGTCAAAAAGTCAAAGATTGAAAGTCAGAAAGCTATAAGTTTGAGCTGCAAATTACTAAGGAAATGAGACAAAAGGTAAGAGGTTCAGCGATAAAGGGGCAGATCTATTATTAAAACACGAAACGCAAAGCGCGAGGCGGGACGACATCGTCATCGCCGTTTGCGCTTCACGTTTGATTAGTCCATGTTACAGCCTGATCCCGGGCATCACCTCAATCAACCCTAATATTCCGCCACAATCATCGCTCTGGATCAATAAACTGAGGGGGCGATGCCGGACGATTTCGCCCCGGCACCGCCCCCCAAAAGGTCTTTAGCCTTCGCTCAAAGACGCCAGATAGTCGCTCCATCCGGTGTCCAACTCTTCCCGAATGATCGACATCTTCACGTCGTCCAAATCTTCCAACACCTCATCCGAAACCGCGCCTTGCGCAATCCGGGCCAAGCCAACGCCGTTGTTCTCCAACGTGCCGAGGTACACCTCGCCATCGAAGCCCGCGAAATCGGGCGAAGCAACCTGCTTGATGGAGTCGAAGACAGCGACATCGATGTTCTTCATCACACTGGTGAGGATGATGTCCGCGTACTCCGCCGCGCTGACCGTCCAATCCTGATCCACGCCGACGATCCACGCATCACCGTGCTCCTGCACCGCCTGCGCCGAGCCAAGTCCCACGGGGCCGGCCACGGGCATGATGACGTCCGCGCCTTCCGAGAGGAACTCTTCCGCCACCCGGCGGCCATCGTCGGTGGATTCAAAGTTGCCCACGAAGACACCCTCGTAGGTCTCGTTGCTCCAGCCCAACACCTGCACATCGGTGCCATTGACCTCGTTGTAGTACTCAACGCCGGAGGTATAGCCGATCATGAAGATGCTCACGGGGGGGATGTTGATGCCGCCGAACGTCGCGACGATACCGGTCTCGGTCGCGGCCGCCGCCGTGTATCCGGCCAAGAATCCAGCCTGGTCGGTGCCAAAGGTGAGGCTGCGGACGTTGTCGTACTCACCGCCGAAGTCGTGATCGACAATGGCGAAGTTGGCGTCGGGGTTCTCCTGTGCCGCCGCCGCCGTGGCATCGGCCAGCAAGAAGCCCACCGTGATGATCAGATCCGCCTCTTGACGAATGTACTGGTTGATATTCGTCGCGTAGTCAGTCTGCTGCTGGGATTCCAAGTAGGAGACATTGGCGCCCAACTCTTCCTCGGCGCGCTGCATGCCGTTCCAGGCCATCGCGTTGAAGGACTTGTCGTCCACGCCGCCCATATCGGTGACCATGCCCACGGAGACCTCTTCCGGCGCTTCCGTCGCGCCGCCGCCACAGGCGGTCAACAACATACTCATCAACACCAAAACGCTCAAAAAGCTAAAAAGTTGCTTACGCATAGATTTTCTCCTCCTAATTTGATTTGGAAAGTGTACTTCTTCGGGGTAGATCTGTCACAAAACGTCTGAAGTTCGCCGTTTCAACACCTCCTTTCGTCGCCTCGACTGTCATAATGGGTCTCACTTTAGAGCTGATGGGGTTGAAACGCCATCAGAGCGACAGCTCAAAACAGCGTAAAATACAGGATACCATAGATCGGGCATCTTGCATAGTGCTATTTCTCTCTATGAGACTGCTTATTTCTCACAAACGATCGGCGGATGACTGGCGTTCCGCTTCCTGATTAGGAATTCAAGGCAGATCCACCAGAAAAATCGCCGTAACCGTTTAGTCTTGTGAGGTGCAACGCACTTATGGGCTTATCGCCAGACTTATATTGCATGAGGTGTTACTCTTC
This sequence comes from Chloroflexota bacterium, assembly GCA_009908585.1. GTDB lineage: Bacteria > Chloroflexota > Anaerolineae > B4-G1 > SLSP01 > JAAAOZ01. Next base: position 510 of record JAAAOZ010000404.1, on the reverse strand, counting down.
CTTCGGCTCAAGTGCGTTGCACCTTGGCCGGCTCAGAAAACTAAACAGATACAAATCGCCTTGGTTGCCCCGGAACAGCCTCCAAGTTCAAGGCAAACGAAGCTGGAGTAGATGCGTGCGCTAAATCGCTTGGCGTGAATTCTCGTGCATCTCTAGCCCTTGATATCGCTTCGTTTGCCCTTATTACTCCGCCGGCGTCTCATCTAAGATCGGCTCGTCGTGCGAGAAGACCAATGCATCCTCATCCTCATCCTCATCGTCATCAACGGCGGCCCATACCTGCTCGCCGGTCTTGACCTCGCCCTTGAGGATCTTCACGCTGAGCGGACTTTCCACATAGCGCTGCAACGCGCGCTGCAAAGGCCGCGCCCCAAATTGCGGATCGAAGCCCTTCTCCGCCAGCCACCGCTTGGCCTCCGGCGTGAGGAAGACCTTCAGATCGTAGCCGTCGAGGCGCGCCTGGATCTCTTCCATCTGCAGATCCACGATCTTGACGACCTGCTCGACGTC
>JAAAOZ010000479.1 GCA_009908585.1 Chloroflexota bacterium | reverse complement strand
ATCACGACCGTATCCGGTGCCTCTTGGCTCAACTCGCGGAGTACCTCGGTCCCACTAATACCCTGCAACTTCAAATCGACAAGCGCCAAATCAAACTTCTTCTCGGCGATTCGTTCCAGGGCCTCCTCACCGCTGGCGACGGCGGTCACGCGATGGCCATCCTTCTCCAGCAGCTCTTGCAAGAAGAACCGTATGCTATTCTCATCATCTATAATTAGAATCTTACCACTAAGCACAGGAATCTAAAACCTCGTTACAATAGGGCAAATGAAGCAGTTCCAAGGGAGCTGAGATACACGACATTGCACACTAAGGTAGTTCCAGAAATTAAAACCTCCCAAACCTGATGTTTTTCCCTCTGAAAACTCCCCGTTTTTGGGAGACTTATTTTCTTGGAACGGCCCAAACAATCTATCTTACGCATCAACCCCAGCCTCATTTGCCTTGAACTCGATTAAGCACACCCTGGGATAACGAAAGCAATTTTCCCAATCGATCCGCTTCGAATTCCCCCAATAACTCGCCACTATATCTTGCCCTTTAGGCCCTATACCCGTAAGCCTATTATAAGGGCGTGCCAGAAACTTTTTGTTACAACTATGTGACGTCACCTCACGCTCCCGATCAAAATAGATACAGATAGGGATGTCGGGCACTTCTACTTCAATCCACCTCAATCGGCAGAAGCAAGCTGAAGGTCGATCCTTTTCCCACCTCGCTTCTAACCAAAATCTGTCCATCGTGTGCTTCAATTATACCATAGCTGATCGATAGCCCTAATCCGGAGCCGTGCGGCTTGGTCGTGAAGAACGGCTCGAATAGGCGGTCTTGCGTCTTCTCCGACATTCCAACCCCGGTATCGGTGAACTCGATGAGCACCATCTCATCCTCTCGAGCGGTGCGCAAACTGAGCGTCCCCCCGCTGGGCATCGCATCGATGGCGTTAAGTACCAGGTTCAGGAAGACCTGTTTAAGATGCGCGGCATTGGCCGGAATGGGGGGCAGATCTTCGGCCCAATGCTTATCAATGACCACATCGCTGTGTTGGAGCTGCTTGCCGGAAAGCTCCAGCACGCTTTCTAAGACGGTATGCACATCGACTCTATTCAGATCCTCCCGCGCCGGGCGATAGAAATCGCGGACGCGCCGCACGATGGCCGCAATGCGCTCGATCTCGTCCTCGGCGACGCCCAAGTAACGGCGCAATTTCCCCGGTCGCTGGTCGCTATCGATTTCCTCATCCGCCAGCGTAAGGCAGCCTTGAATCGATTGGAGTGGGTTGTTGATCTCGTGCGAAATCGAAGCAATGAGCCGGCCCAGCGCGCTCATCTTCTCGCTCTGGACGAGCTTGGCCTGCGTGGCTCGTAGCTCTTCGATTTGCTCCTGCTGCTTCCGATAGAGGCGCGCGTTCTCCAGAGAGATTGCTGCCGAACTGCTGAAGGCTTTAAGGATCTCCAAATCGTGCGCGTTGAAGGTTCCGTGAATCTTGTTGATCACCTCGATAACACCGATGACCTGACCCTTGCCCATCAGCGGGACCGCGATCAGGGAACGGGTGGTTAGCCCCGTCACCTCGTCGATCCCCCTGTAAAAACTACGATGATCCTGCGCATCGGCGATCAGGATTGGCTCCTGGTGCTGCATCACCTGACCCGCAATGCCCTCCTTGGCCGATAGGCGATGACCAATCAACATTTGATAATCAGGGTTCGCCAGGGCGGAGAAAACCAGTTCATCTGCTGCGGAGTCGTAAAGCAGGACCGAAGCATCCTCCGTTTCCAGCAAGACGTTGACCTCTTGGATCACCTGCTTGAGCACCGTATCCAAATCCAAATTGGATGCCATCGCATGGGTGGCGGAGTTGAGCGCGGCCAACTCGCGCGCGTTGCGCTGGATCTTAGCATAGAGCCGCGCGTTCTCCATCGCGACGGCGGTCTGATCCGCCAGCGTTTGGAGCAATTGTTGATCGGCGAGGGTGAAATGACCGCGCGCCTCATGCTCCGCGTTGATGACGCCCAGCACCCGATCCTCTATCTTGATCGGGACGCACAACTCAGAAAGGTACCGTGGCCCATCTTCGAGCGGGATCAGGTAGCGCGGATCTTGGGAGGTATCGGGGACATTGACGGTCTGGCCTTGGCCGGTGGCTGCCGCACAGATACTGGCATCTTCATCGATGGGAATGCGCTGCGTGGGACTGACGGTGAACTCCCCATCGATGATGTGGAAGCGTCTGACCAATTCCTGCTGGCGTTCATCCACGACGCCAAAACCAGCCAACGAGAAATCGATCACCTGCACAGCAGTCTGCAAGGTCCGCTTGACCAGAGCTTGCTCATCCCGCAGCAAGGTCATCTCCTGACCCAATTGGTGGATGGCGACCAGCCGCTCGGTCAGGCGCTTGCGCTCGGTAATGTCAATCATCACGCCCCGTAACTTGACCGGCTGGCCATCCTCAACGATCACGCTCGCGATGTCGCGCAGCCAGACGATGTTGCCTTCTGCGTCGATCATCCGGTATTCGAATTCGTGATCCCGCTTTTGCCGGGTCGCCTTCGCGCAGAATTCGATGCTGGTTTCGCGGTCCTCCTCGTGGATATGACGCGGCCAGAAATCCGGCTCTTCTGTCCAGCGCGCAAGTGGATACCCCAACATCTCCTCGGCCTGCGGACTGACGAAGGTGAACTGTTGTGTAGCTGCGTCCGCTTCCCACACGATGCCGTCGATGGTGTTGACGAGGCCAGCGTACTGGTGCTGGGATTTGCGCAGCGCCTCCTCCGCGCGTTTGCGCTCGATGATGCTGGCCAGCGTGTGCGCCACTGAGTTCAGAAACGCGATCTCGTGATCCTCGCGCTCATGACCCGGCTCGAGATAGAGTGTCAGAACGCCCAACGGTATCTCGCCGGAGAGAATGGGGACGCAGTAATGGCCATGCGGCGCCATCGTCAGATCCGGGCCGGGTTTCTTGTGGCGTTCATCTAAGTTGCTGGCAAAGAGCATGCGCTTCTCGGAGACGGCTTGGCCACACAGGCACTCACCAATGGGGAGATTCTGGCAGCCCATCCGCAACTCCACATCGAAACCACGCGATGCTTTGAGTAAGAGAGTATGCCCCTGCCCCTTCTCATCCGTGAGGAAGATCGCGCCCTTGGGCAAGAGGGGCAGCCACGAGATGCTCAAGATGTGATCTAACGCCTGGTTTAATTGCTCATTGAGGGTGGATTCGGGTGTGTTCACCGAGATGCGCAATAGGGCGTTGAGCGCGCTCTGATGATTATGACTGATCTGGAGTTTCTGCTCAGCCCGCCTCCGTTCGGCGATCTGGGCCTCAAGTTGTCGATTGGCCTCCGATAGCTCCGCCGTGCGCCGCTGAACGCGTATCTCCAACTCATCATGCGCATGCCGCAGGGCCGCCTGGGCCTCGCGCAACTCGCGCTTGAGGCGCAGGCGCTCTTTGGCGTGGCGCAGCGCCGCGTTGAGCGTCGACTGCTCCACCGGCTTGGGAATGAAATCGGAGGCGCCCTCGCGCAGCGCCTCGATAGCCATCTCCATATCGCCGTGGCCGGTGACCAGGATCACCTCGGCCTCTGGATCGCGCTCACGGATGGCCCGCAGCACCTCGAAGCCATCCATGTAGGGCATCCGCACATCGACCAACGTGATGTCTGGATGGGCCTCCCGGTAGGATTCCAACGCAGCTTGCCCGTTTGAGGCCGTGATGACGGGATAGCCCGCCAAGCTCAAATTCCTAGAAAATGTATCTAAAACGCGCGCGTCGTCATCAACGACGAGAATTTGTGTCTGTTCTTGCTGAGGCGCCATGTTTGTTCTCCCACGCTAATACCTTACCCACCAAATACGGGGCCAATAAGTTGACGACGAGGCAACAAAATGATCACCAGCTGATCTGCTTGATTCCATTTCATTTTCATTCCAAAACCAGGGATGGTTCACAGATAGGTTGACACTTTTTACTCTACGGGCACTGAAGTACCCTGAAAAGCCTCCTTGGCCCTCCTTGGCCCTCCTTGGCCCTCCTTGGCCCTAAGGCCCAATGGCCGAGGGAAGGCCCAATGGCC
>JAAAOZ010000238.1 GCA_009908585.1 Chloroflexota bacterium | reverse complement strand
CGCTTCCACCTGGGTGATCATCTCCGGCTGGATGTCCACGGCGATGACTTTCCCCTCCGGCCCGACGCGCTGCGCGGCATCGATTGTGAACGCGCCCGGCCCCGGCCCCAGCTCCAGCACCGTCTCGCCGGAGCGCAACCCGGCATTGGAGAGCGCGTTTCGCACGTCCCACCGGCGCAGGGGATTGTCCACGAGCCAACTCCATGATGAGGGGCACGGCTCGCCGCGTCCTTTCTTCAATTGCAAGATGAGCTTGAGCAGCACGAGCCAGAAAAAGAGCAGCCCCCCAAGTGCGATTAAAAACCAACGCCCGATCTTTTTTGATGTTTGTTTTTGCATGACATCCTCTCCTTTTGTATCGTTATGTTTTGATCGCCGCAGCGTAGCCGAACCATCCGCCCAGCAGCGACCAGGTGTAGTCCTTGTAGCCCAACGCCGTCAATTGCTCGCCCAGTTTCACCAGAGGCACGAAGTGCAGGTCAACGGTGCGCTTGAACCACCGCTTGATCCCGGCGCGGGGATCGTTCTTGCCCTCGGCGAAGGTGCTGGTGGTAAGTACCGCGCCGGGCGCGCTCACTCGCGCGATCTCGCGCAGCGCCTGCGGCAGATCCGGGAACTGGTGGAAGCCCCCGGAGCAGTTGATCTTGGGCAACGCCCCGTCGGCGAAGGGCAGCGCGTGGGCGTCGCCATGGATGAGTAGCACGTTGCGCAGCCCCCATCGCCGGATGTGATACACGGCCTGTTCCAGCATCGCTGGCGAGTAATCCAGGCCGAGGATCAACCCGTCATCTCCGGCGCGCTTGGCCCACTCCACCGTGAAGTTGCCGTGCCCGCAGGCCAGGTCGAGCACTACATCGCCGGCTTCGACCCGGAGCCGCTCTTGCGTCAGTGCCGCGTCCTGGTCGAAATCTAGCGCACCCAACGCGCGGACGATCCATCCCCGCGCCGCGTCGTAGGCCCAGGCGCTCAACGAGGTGTCCAACGCCTGTTGGGTGATGGTACGCTCGCGTTCATCTCCTTCCAATAGCCAGAGGATGCCCTCGCGGTAGGGTAATATCTGGCCCGTGACCGGGCAGCGCAAGCCCGCGCCATCGGGTAACACCTCCGGTTCGTGATCCGGCGAGCTGGGCAGCCGCAGCAGCGGCGCCGCCTGCTCCAACAACTTCTGCGCTTCTGCCGTTGATATCTCCGGGGCCTGTTTCTCTGCCCGTTGAGATTGCCGCCACGTCCAGTAGACTACGCCCGCTCCCAGTGCCAACGCCACGCCCAGTTTCTTCACTTTGCCTGTTTTGTCCATCGTCATCTCCTTGTTGTTCTTTGTTGCTCCTTGTGTTGTCCTTGAGCTTTGGATTAGGTGATGCCCCGCTGTTCCTCAATGCGCCGGAGCAGGGCCGGCAACTCGTCCTCGATCAGCGAGAACATGTCGTGCGCCTCCTGCAAGCGCGCCCGCAGCTCCGGTGGTTCATCCTGGAGCAGCTCCAGCCCGTGCTCGGCGATCTGGTGCAGTGAGGCCATCAGCCGCAGGCGCATCCGCATAAAGACCAGCCAGCCGCCTTCGGCAAAGCGAAAGGCGACCTGGCGGGGTTGGGGCGCCGGCACCCGCTCGATGAGGCCCATCTCATCTAACAGGCGCGTGTTGGTGCTGATGGAGCTTTTGCTGGCCTGCAAGACCTCGCAGAGGTCGTTCATCGATTGTTCCGGCGGATCGGAGATCAGGAGTTCGCCCAGGATGCGGCCCGCCATCCGAGGTAGGCCCATCTGCTCGAAGTAGAGGCTGATGTCCTCGATGAAATGTTTGGCTTCGTAGTAATTTTCTGCCATTTGTATTACCTCTTAGGTAGGTTGTTGATCGATGCTGATATTTTATCACGTTCTCAACGTTCTGTCAATAGAGAACGATGCGAATAGTAAGCGACGATTGATCGTCAGGAAGAAAAGGCCCGGCGACTGCCTTGGCCCCAAGGCCCAATGGCCGAGGGAAGTCGCGGCAACAGGGCGTAGCAAGCTACGCCTGGGCGAAGTCGGCCTTCGCCGACTCTGTGGTCGCTTTCTAGCTACGTTTCATCTGCGGGCGCAGGCAGTGCACGTTGCCTTTTCCGATGATCAAGTGTTACTTTACACGGCAACGGGATCGGATAAACTTAGGGGGCATCCTTCTTTGATGTGGGGCGCCCCCGGGGACGGGGCTGGGAGCATCTATGATGTAGGTCTGCCCGGCGACTACGGCCGGCCGGACGTTTCAATCAGGGATGTGTCGCGTTCCAATAAGGAACGTAATTTTTCCAGTAAGGAACGCCGAGGGTGGGGCTGGGACGTTCCTCGGTGTGGATTATACCCAGGGAGGTAACTCAATGACTGATATGGCGACATTTTCAGATTTTAACTTCAAGCTGGCTGTGATTCAGGAGTTGATGTACGAGCAGGGCGTGCTTGGCCCGCGCTTCGACGTCTATGCGTTCGCGCGCGACTACACGGCGCGGGAGATTGACATCGATGAGGAAGGCTACGAGATTATCCCGGAGGTGCGCTGCTACTTCGAGCGGTTGGAGATCCCCGCCGAGCTGCTGCTGTGCGTCGAGCGGTTGGATCAGGACGGCGGCGATGAGATCTACATGCAACTCTGCCCGTTCTGGGATGGCGAGGACGACCGCTTCAACATCCGGTCGGCGGCGGACGTGGCGCTGTTGCCTAATCTCAAGACGGTGACGCTCTTCTACGACGACGATCCGCGCATCTTGCAGGCCTTTCGGCGCCTGGACATCAAGGCGGCGTGGTTGTAAGGAGACTAACGATGAACAAACCAAAAGATAATCCTACCGTCCCGCCGAGCGCTTCGATATGGCGCTGTTGCTCGGCCCCCTCTATCATCTCCAGCGCCGCGAGGATCGGCTCCGGGCGCTGGAGGAGGCGCGGCGCGTGTTGCGTCCCGGCGGCTTGACCTTCTGCGCCGCGATCTCGCGCTACGCCTCGCTCTTCGATGGCTATGGTCACCGGATGATCGACGACCCGGAGTTCCGCGCCATCATCGCGCGCGATCTGGCCACCGGCGAGCACGTCAACCCCACGGAGAAGGACTACTTCACCGACGCCTACTTCCACACGCCCGCCGAGCTGGAGGCCGAAATCGCCGAGGCCGGCTACGAACTCGTCGGGATGATGGGCGTCGAGGGCTTCGGGCGGCTGCTGCCGGACTTCGACGCGCTCTGGGCCGACGCGGATCGACGCCGCCGGCTGCTGGATCACCTGCGCGAGATCGAGCGTGCGCCCTCGCTGCTGGGGATGTCGGCCCATCTGCTCGCGGTGGCGCGCAAGCCGGGGTAGGTAGGGCGTTGGGGCGAGGCATTTGCGCAATGATGCAACCCTGCCACGACGTATCTCAAATCGGATGACATCCAGGCAAACAATCATCAACAGCCAAACGCCTCGCCCTTACTTTTGATCCTCCCCCGCTGTGGGGTACAATAGAAGGCAGATATAGCTAATTAGGAGGTTCGATGATGACCGTGGATACCGTAGCGCAAATGACCCAAGCAGAGTTCAAGCGGATGCTGGAGGATGTGGTGGAAGCCACCGTTGAGCAGAAGTTGATCGAGATGTTTGGTGATCCAGATGAAGGCTTGGTCGTCAGAGATGAGGTCCGTGAGAGATTGTTGCGTCAACGTCAGCAGGTCGGTTTGGGAGAACGGGGGCGTCCTTTGGACGGGGTGATACAGGAATTGGAAATGGGATAAAGTATGTATCAGATCTATCTCCTGGATGCAGCGGCGCGTGAATTAGCAGATCTGGATAAGTCTGTCAGACAAAGGATCATCCAGCGGATGAAGTGGCTGGCGGAGAATCTGGAAGATCTCAACCCCGTTGCCTTACGTGGTGATTTAGCGGGACTTTACAAATTCAGGGTAGGGGATTACAGAGTGGGTCTTTTGGATTTTGCCGGGCAATCCCTTAACCAGCCCTAAAATCGGCGAAGATTTGTGTGTTTGTGGGGATCACAGACCTTTTTTGCGTCGTTACTGGGTTGTGGATGGGCGGCGCAATAGCGCTTGGCAGATTGCATCCGGCGAATTCCTGAAGAACCTACAG
>JAAAOZ010000170.1 GCA_009908585.1 Chloroflexota bacterium | reverse complement strand
AGCATAATTGCCTGGACTGCCCTCGCGGCGGGGATAGGTGGTGAAATTGCCCGCGTCGGGGCCGAAGGCGCCCGGTGCTCCGCCCCAGATGTGGTCCGCGCCCGCATTGAGCAGCGGATCGATGTTGCTCCCTGAGGTCCACGCGGCGTCGCGCTGCCCAGGATATGCATCCTGCCAGCCGCTGGGGTCGTAGAAGCGCGTCCGCCAATCTGGATCGGGGTCGGTGCTGTAGGTCTGGATCAGGGTTTTGTCCACGTTGGGGCCAGCCTGGCCCTCGTTGCTCACGAGAATGAGCGGGTTCGCCAAGTCTAGCGGCGAGGCCATGGAGCTTTTCATCAGGAAGAGACTGCTTACAATCAAAGCAAACGTTAAGCCGAGCACAAGATACCGTTTTCGCATATTAGGCCTCCCATCAGTGACTGTGTCATAGATCGCTACGGCTTGTGATGAAAAAATCTTGTGGTGAGGAGAAAAAGTGGGACAATGGATGAATGTAGAATTATTATAGCACTGAGATGGTAATAGGGAAAATCTTAGTAAATGAGTTGTGTATAGTTCGAGTTGACGCAATGAGTGATAAAAGGGAGTTTTTGATGCAAACCTATCATGCGATTCAGTGGATGGATGACCAGACGTTGCAATTGATCGATCAGCGCAAGTTGCCCCAAGAATTTACTCACATCGAGTACACGGATTATCGTGAGGTAGCGAAGGCGATCCGCGAGATGGTGGTGCGCGGCGCGCCGGCGATCGGGATCACGGCGGCGTATGGCATGGCGTTGGCGGCCCGTCAGAGCGACGCGACGGAGGTCGCGGATTTGCGCGCCGAGTTGGCCCAGGCGGCCGAGGTGCTCCGCGCGGCCCGCCCCACCGCCGTGAACTTGGGCTGGGCGGTGGATCGGGTGCTGAAGCGGGCCGCTGCCCCGGCGTTGACGGAGATATCGGCGGCGCGCGAGGCCGTGTTGGCGGAGGCCCACGCAATCTACAAATTGGAGGAGGAGGCCAACTATCGGATCGGGCAGCATGCGTTGCCGCTCGTGCCGGAGGGCGCGAAGATCATCCATCATTGCAACACCGGCCCGCTGGCGACGGGCGAGTACGGCACGGCGCTGCGCGTGATCACGGCGGCGCACGAGGCCGGGAAAGGCGTGCACGCCTACGTCGATGAGACGCGCCCGCGTTTGCAGGGCGCGCGGCTGACGGCTTGGGAGCTGAAGCAGTTGGGCGTGCCTCATACTGTCATCGTGGATGGGGCGGCGGCGCACGTGATGCGCACCCATGGCATCTCTGCGTGGTGGGCTGTGATCGCGTCGCGGCGAACGGCGATACTGCCAACAAGATCGGGACCTATGGCTTGGCCTTGGCGGCGCGCGCCCACGGCATCCCCTTCTACGTCGTCGGGCCGACCAGCACGGTCGATTTTGCGATGCCCAACGGAGATGCCATCGAGATCGAGGAGCGGCCGGCGGCGGAGATCACCCATGTCGGTGCGTGTCAGATCACGCCGGATGGGGCGAATGTCGCGAATCCCGCCTTTGACGTGACGCCCGCGCGCTACATCACCGCCATCATCACCGACCGTGGGGTCGCCTATCCGCCGTTTGAGGAGAGCCTGGCGGCTTTGCTGCAATAAGCTACGACGTAGGTCGTCGCCGTGGCGGCAGCATCGCGGGGACTAACTTCCTATTGCATCGCCGGTGATAAATTAGTATCATGAAGGATAGACTATGATTCATCGAACAACCTTTTGGCGTGAGGTTGTATTTACGATTATGGATGTAAGGAGGATGGTAATGTTGGGTAAAGTGCGGTTATGGGGCGCGTTGGGATTGGCGATAGGATTGCTCGGTGGCTTGCTGTGGTGCGTCTCAGAGGATGCTGCCGCCACAGTGGAAGGACGCGCCGGAGGTGAAGCGCCACGCTCGCCTCTGGAGACGCTGATCTCTGGGACTATTTCGTCGAATACGACGTGGGACGTGGGTGGGAGTCCTTATCAGCTTACGGGGGATGTGATTGTTAGTCCGAGTGTCACCTTGACGATTGAGCCGGGCGTCGTAGTTCAAGGCGATGATACGGATATTGAATTGAAGATTCAAGGGCATCTGGAGGCAGTGGGGGAGGCTCTCAACCCTATTATATTCACCTCATATATAGACTCAGGGTTTGGAGAATGGGCAGGGTTGATCTTCGACGGGGGGACTGGGAATCTGCGGCATACCGTCGTGCGTTACGGCGGCGGCGAAAATAGCTTAGATTTAGTAAGCGATGCGGGCCGTGATAGGCAAGGTAACGTTGCGGTTATTGGTGTTAGATCTGGTCCTGTGGTCATCGAAGCGAGCAAAATTATGACAGCAGGAGATAACACGTTGGGCGATAACAAGCCGGATTATGGCTTGTATATCACAAATAGCCACGTCATCGTTAGTGGTACGCAGTTTGTGGGCAACGGTAACAATGACAAAAGGGACAGCGCTCTTTACGTTGAGGGTGCGCAAACTACGTTGACGGCCACAGGGAACATGTTCACGGATACGACGGGGTACGCAGTTCGTATTCCTCCAGCATTGATCGAAAGTGTGGTGAGTAATCGATTTTCTGGGGTGGAGACGGAGGCGCGTCGTATCCTCATCGAAGGGGAGGAGGTTGTCTCGGATACGACGATGACGTGGCAGGTTGGATTACAGGGCTATGAACTTGGCACGAATTTGCGGGTAGCAGCCGATACGACGTTGACCATCAATCCAGACGTCACAGTGATGGGGGCGGAGAGTGAATTGATGGTTGAGGGACATTTGAACGCCATCGGCACTGTGACCGATCCTGTCACCTTTACTTCGGCTGAGGATTCTATGGCCGGTGATTGGCCGGGACTGGTCTTCGATGGCGGCACAGGTAATTTTAAATACGCTGTGGTGCGCTATGGCGGCATGCTGAATAGCTTGGGCTTGCGAAGTAATATCGCAATTACGGATGTATTAACTGGCGCCGTGACGATTGAGACGAGTAAGATTATGTCAGTGGGGGAGCAAATACTTGGTGATAAACTCACCCACGGATTATATGTCGTGAATAGCCATGTCACAGTTAGCGATACGCAGTTTATAGAGAACGGAGAGAGTAAGGATTATGGCCTTTATGTGGATGGCGATGCGACACTCCTCACCGTGACCTACAACATCTTCACGGACACGATGGGCTACGCCGTGCGCGTCCCGCCAACATTGATCGGAAATGTGACGGGTAATCAATTCTTCGGGATAGATGATAGCGCGCGGAAAATTTTAGTCGAGGGTGCGGAGATTGTCACGCCTACAGCTCTATCCGCGCAAATAGGATTACAGGCGTATGAACTTGGCACAGATCTGGCCGTGATGACGGATACCACGCTGACCGTTGAATCCGGCGTGAGGGTGATGGGAGCCAGGGATGTGGAGCTGTTGGTGCACGGGCATCTGAGCGCTATTGGCACTCCCACCGATCCTATTACTTTTACCTCAGCGGAGGATGATCCTGCCCCAGGTCAATGGGCGGGGTTGGTCTTCAAGGGCGGCACAGGTGATCTGCAGCATATCATAGTACGCTATGGTGGTGCGGAAAAAAGTCCAGGTTCAGGTCTAAGAGGGAATATTGCTATTACAAATGTGTTGACGGGCATGGTGCGGATTATGGACAGCACCATCGCGCATGAGAGTAGTGGAGAGCCTGACGCGGGGCTATATGCAGCCAATAGTCGTGTCTGGATCAGCGGTACACTCTTTATGGCGAACGGGAACCGAACCACCAGGGATTATGCGCTCTACGTCGATGGCACGCGGACGGTGTTGACGGCGACAGGTAACATCTTTACCGGCACAAGAGGCTATGCGGTCCGCATTCCTCCGACCCTGATCGAAGGTTTGGTTGCGAATCAATTCTCTGGGGTGGAAGCGGAAGTGAATGCTCGGCGAATCCTCGTCGAGGGGCCGGAAATCATCCAGGATACAACGTTGACGGCACAAACAGGCTTGCTCGCCTATGAACTCGGAACGACCTTGGTGGTGATAACCGATACGACATTGTCCGTCGAGCCGGGGGTTGCTGTGCGGGGTGGAGATGAA
>JAAAOZ010000356.1 GCA_009908585.1 Chloroflexota bacterium | reverse complement strand
TTTCGAGATTCCGGAAACGCGGGAGACATACTGGACCCACAAGGCCGAGGACAGCCGGGCCTGGCGCGACGCCGGGCCCACCCCGGTCCACCACGCCATCCGCAAACTCGAGGACCTGGGCAAACTCCGGGCCGTCATCACCCAGAACATCGACTACCTGCATCAGAAGGCGGGCAGCGAGACGGTGATCGAGTTCCACGGCAACAGCCACTATCTCGTCTGCCTGGAGTGCGACGAGCGCTACGAGGCGCGCCCGGAGATGCTCGCCACGCTCCCGCCGCGCTGCGAGATCTGCGGCGGCCTGCTCAAGCCCGACTTTGTCTTCTTCGGGGAACCGATCCCGCTCTCGGCGCAGACGCGCGCCGTCGCGGAGACCCTGCGCGCGGATCTGTGGCTCGTCATCGGCACGACGGGCACGGTGATGCCCGCCTGCCAACTCCCGCGCGAGGCGAAGATGAACGGCGCGACCATCGTGGAGATCAACCTCCGCCGCTCGTACTTCACCCCGCACATCACGGACATCTTCTTGCAGGGCAAAGCCACGGAGGTCATGCAGGCGCTCATCGATGCGTTGTATGAGGTGTAGCGAACCCTTGCGAAGGTTAATTAGGCAGTTCTCACCCAATTGTTTTGTGCTGGGCCATCGCATTTTGGACGCAGAGACCCCTGCGCAACCTTCGCAAGGTTAACATAAAATTTAATTAAGTCACAAGGAGGCCAACCATGGATTTATTCGAATCACTAGAGGAACTCCGCGTCACGGCGTTGGACGAGCTGAAGGAGACCGAGGATACCTCAGCGCTCGAAGCGTGGCATTCGCAGTATCTGGGGCGCAAAGGCGAGGTGACCTTGCAGACGCGCTCCATCGGCAAGCTGCCGCGCGAGGATCGCCCGACCTTCGGCAAGCGCGTGAACGCCATCAAAGAGGAACTGGCGGCGGTTTACGAGGATCGCGTCCAGAGCGTGCGCCACGCGGAGTTGGCGCGCGAATTGGAAAAGAGCGCCATCGATGTCACGTTGCCGGGTCGGCCCGCGCACACCGGCCATCTGCATCTCACCACGCAGACCCTGCGCGAGATCTACGACATCTTCGCCAAGATGGGCTTCGAGGTCTACGAGGCGCCCGATGTCGAGCTGGAGAACTACAACTTCGATCTGCTCAACATCCCGCCCTACCATCCCGCGCGCGATATGTGGGATACGTTTTGGGTCGATGACGCGCGCCTGCTGCGCACGCACACCTCGCCGGGCCAGATCCGCGTGATGCGCGAGCGCTACCCGGCGCCGATCCGCGTCATCCTGCCGGGCAAATGCTATCGCTACGAGCAGATCACGGCCCGCAGCGAGCACCAATTCTACCAGGTCGAGGGCCTGGCCGTGGGCAAGAACATCACGATGACCGACCTGATCGGGACGTTGGCGCAGTTCACCAAGATGTTCTACGGCCCCGGCCACAAGATGCGGGTGCGCAGCTCCTACTTCCCCTTCACCGAGCCGAGCATCGAGGTCGATATGGATTGCATCCTCTGCGGCGGGGAAGGCTGCCGCGTCTGCAAGCACACCGGCTGGCTGGAGATCGCCGGCGCGGGGATGGTCCATCCCGTCGTGCTGGAAAACGGCGGCTACGATCCCGACGAATGGAGCGGCTTCGCCTTCGGGCCGGGCGTCGAGCGCCCCGCGATGATGAAGTACGCCATCGACGATATTCGGCTCTTCTACGGGAACGACCTGCGGTTCTTGCAACAATTCTAGTCCAGCGTGTTAGCGTCTTAGCGATACAGCGGCTCAGCGGGTTAGCGTCTCGGCGTCTTGGAGGGATTATGCGCGATTTTAGGAAGCTTTTGGCCTGGCAGAAGGCGGATGATTTGGTAGTGATGGTGTACCAGGCGACAGAGAGCTTTCCCTCGCACGAGCAATTCGGCTTGACCTCTCAGATGCGGCGGGCGGTTGTGTCCGTCGCGGCGAATATCGCGGAAGGCTGCGGACGCCATACGCTGAAAGACTTCCGTCGGTTCTTGTATCTGGCGCGCGGCTCGCTCAACGAGGTCGAGTATTTCATCCATCTGGCGGCCCGATTGGACTACTTTTCGGAATCGAAGACCCAATCTGTGATGTCTCACTGCCATGAGACCGGTCGCGTCTTGCAAGGCTTAATCAACAGCCTCACCCAACAAATCCAGGATGGACGAAAATACAACTGACGCTAAGACGCTCTGTCGCTTTGCCGCTAACACGCTGTGCCGCTCTATGGCTCAAGAAATAATCTATACCAGACACCCAACAACAAAGAAGGAGAGAAACCTATGCGTATCCCCCTATCTTGGCTGAATGACTATGTCAAAGTGAAGGATTTGCCCGTCCAGGAGCTGCGCCAGCGGCTCGACCTGGCCGGGTTGGAAGTGGAAACCATCGCGGCCATCGGGCACGAGGAGGCGGAACTGCCCTGGGACCCGGAGAAGATCGTCACCGCCGAGGTCGTCGACGTCCGCCAGCATCCCAACGCCGACCGGCTGGTGCTGGCCGAGGTCAACTATGGCGGCGAGGAGAACGAAGTCGTCGTGACCGGCGCGCCCAGCTTGTTCGATTATCTGGGCGAGGAAGACCTGCATCTCAAGGTCGCGTTCGCCTGGGAGGGCGCCACGCTTTACGACGGCCACGAGGAAGGCTGGATCAAGCGGACGCTCAAGCCGGCGAAGATTCGCGGCATCCGCTCGCGGGCCATGGTCTGCTCCGAAAAGGAACTGGGCCTCGCCGAGCAGCAGACGGACATCATCTACCTGCCCGAGGACACGCCCATTGGCGCGCCGCTGGTGGAGGTGCTGGGCGATTATGTCCTGGACTTCGACATCAAAGGCCCCTTCGGTCACCTGCAATCCGTCTACGGCATCGCGCGCGAAGTTGCCGCGCTGCTCGACCGCCCGCTGAGCGAGCACCCGCTCAAGGCCGCCGAGCGCCTGGATCTGACCCCGGCGCCGGAGGCTGACTTCATCGACCTGGAGATCGCCGACCCGGAGCTTTGCCCGCGCTACACCGCCACCCTGATCCGCCACGTTGATATCGGCCCCTCGCCGCTGTGGATGCAGATGCGCCTCCGCCGCGCGGGGATGCGGCCCATCAGCCACATCGTCGACATCACCAACTACGTGATGTTGGAGCTGGGGCAGCCGCTCCACGCCTTCGATTACGAGGAACTGCACGCGCGCGAATCGGGCGATTTGCCGGCCATTATCGTGCGCCGCGCCGAGGAGGGCGAACAGATGGAGACGCTGGACGGCGAACTGCGCACCTTCGATGACGAGATGTTGCTGATCACGGACGGCAGCGGCCCGGTGGGCATCGGCGGCGTGATGGGCGGCGCCGAGAGCGAGGTCGATACCGACACCGAGCACATCCTGCTGGAGGCGGCGAACTTCAACTTCATCAACATCCGGCGCACGGCGCAGATGCTCAAGCTGCACTCGGAGGCCGCCTCGCGCTTCGGCAAGCGCGTCGATCCTGCGTTGCCCCTCGTGGCGGCGGCGCGCGCGGCCGAACTGATGGCCGATCTGGCCAAGGGCGAAGTCGAGCCGACCGTGGGCGATCTCTACCCCGGCCGGCCGGAGATCACTACGCTGACCTATCGACCCGCGCTGGCCGACCGCATCTTGGGCGTGGCGATCCCGCCGGAGGATCAGCGTCGCATCCTCACCGCTTTGGCCTTCGAGATCGAAGAGGAAGGCGAGGATGGCTGGCGCGTGGCTGTGCCCACCTATCGCATGGACGTGCAGCGTCCTGTCGATCTGGTGGAGGAGGTCGCCCGCATCTGGGGCTACGACCGCTTCCCGCACACGCTCATCGATGAGGAATTGCCCACGCTGCGCCGCAATCGCTCGCTGGAGGGCGAGGATCACGTGCGCGATATTCTCGTGCGTCTCGGTCTGGACGAGATCATCAGCTACTCCCTCATCGATCCTGAAGATGAATCGCGCCTGAATCCCGCGCCGGATGAAGCCATCGATCTGTCCGGTGAGCGGCTCATCCTGCGCAACGCGCTGGCGCCGGAGCGCTCACTGCTGCGTCGCACGATCCTGCCTGGCATTCTGCGCACGGCGTGGGCC
>JAAAOZ010000028.1 GCA_009908585.1 Chloroflexota bacterium | reverse complement strand
GCGAACGATCCGATTGGGATCGCAAGCGGCGCGCCTACGCCGAACAGCCCGCCGACGCCCCGGTGCGCAAAGGCATCGGCGTGGCGGCCTACTTCCACGGCAGCGGCCTCGGCGGCGAGGGTGAGGACTTCTCGGTCTCGACGCTCAAAATTGAGGACGATAACTCCATCACGCTGACCTCCGGCCTCACCGATTACGGCCAGGGCAGCCGCACGGTCTTCACGCTGCTGGCGGCCGAGACGTTGGGCGTGGATATGGCGCGGATGCGCATCCTGCGGCCCGACACGCACACCGCCGTGGATTCCGGCCCGACGGTCGCCTCGCGCGCCTCGATGGTGGGCGGCAACGCGGTGCGCGTCACCGCCGAGAAGCTGCTCAAGCAGCTCAATCTCGCCGCCGCCGACCTGCTGGAGTGCGATCCGGCGCAACTGATACGCGACGGCGAACGTTTTATCGGCCCCGATGAGGAGCCGGTATCCTTCGAGACGGTCGTCGCGCACGCCCGCACGATGGGCTTCCAGCTTTCGACCGAGGGCCGCTGGCAAATTCGCACCATCGAATGGAACTTTGACCAGGGCACGGGCGAGCCGTACTTCTGCTATGTCTTTGGCGCGCAGGTTGTCGAAGTGGCGGTCAATACGCGCACCGGCAAACCGGCGGTCACGGGAATTTGGGCCGCCCACGACGCGGGCGCCATCCTCTTCCCGCTGGGCGCCATCGGTCAACTCTACGGCGGCATCGTGCAGGGGCTGGGCTACGGCCTCAGCGAGGCCTTCCGCTACGATGAGCACGCCATCCCGCAGCCCCTGGGCTTCAACACCTATCGCATCCCGCGCTCCCGCGACGTGCCCGAAATCGAGGCCACCTACGTCCAAGTGGCGCATCATGACGGGCCGTATGGCGCGAAAAACCTGGCCGAGCCGGTGATGGTCGCGACGGCGCCCGCCCTCGCCAACGCCGTCTTCCACGCCACGGGCGTGCGCCTGCGCTCCCTGCCGGCGGATCGCGACCTGATCAAGCGTGGGCTGCAAGAAAGGAGCGCACGATGAACCTCCAGGAAAAAACCGCGCTCATCACGGGCGGCGCGCATCGCATCGGCGGCGCGCTGACGCTGATGTTGGCCGAGGCCGGCGCCAACGTGGTCATCAACTACCGCAGTTCGGAGAAGGCGGCCCAAGCTCTGGCGGATGAGGCGCGCGCGTTGGGCGTGGGGGCGCTGCCCGCGCAGGCGGATGTCGCCGATCACGAACAGGTCGCCGCGATGGCAGCCCAGGCCGAGGCGCGCTTCGGCGGGGTGGATATTCTGATCAACAGCGCCTCGTGGTACAAAGCCACACCGTTCCCGGCTGAGGATGTGAGCCTGTGGCAGACGGTCAGCCGCATCCTGATCGATGGCGCGTTTTATTGCGCCAACGCCGTCGCGCCGGGGATGTTGGAGCGCGGCGCGGGGGCCATCCTCAACCTCGTCGATCTCTCGGCGTGGCAGCCCTTCGCGGGCTACGGCGCGCACAGCGTGGGGAAGGCGGCCCTGCTCGCCCTGACGCGCCAACTGGCGGTGGAATTGGCGCCCGCCGTGCGCGTCAACGCCATCTCGCCTGGCCCGGTGCTT
The DNA here is from genome assembly GCA_009908585.1 of Chloroflexota bacterium. GTDB lineage: Bacteria > Chloroflexota > Anaerolineae > B4-G1 > SLSP01 > JAAAOZ01. The sequence continues at coordinate 2,509 of JAAAOZ010000028.1, read as the reverse complement.
CCGCCGCCCGGCTTCACCGAGGAGCAGACGGAGCGTGTGGCGCAAGGCACGTTGCTCAAGCGCTGGGGTACGCCCCAGGATGTGACGCAGGCCGCCCGCTTTTTATTGGAAGCGGATTACATCACCGGCGAAGTCCTCATGGTCGATGGCGGTGAGCGGTATGAGTGAAGGAATTACTATGAATCTGATAGATCGAGTGATTGCGCATCCTGGGCGCATGGTGGTTCCCTTGATGGGCTTTCCAGGCACACAACTGACCCATTCCACGATTTGGCAAAACGAATTCAACGCGCGGATGCAATTCGAGACCATCGCCGCGTTGGTGGATCGCTTCAAGCCGGATGCGGCTTTCTTTATGATGGATTTGGCGGTCGAGGCGGGCGCTATCGGCCTGCCGGTCGTATTCCCTCAAAATGAATCGCCAACCGTGAAACATCATCCGGTCCACACCATCGCTGATCTGGACCAGTTCCGCGCCATCGATGTGCTGTATGACGGGCGGGTCCGCACCTACATCTCGGTGATGGAGCAGATGGCCGCCGCGTTAGATATCATCAAAGGCGCGTACGTCATCGGGCCGTTCACGCTGGCCGGGTTGATGATGGGCGCCACTGAGTTGGCGATCGCTACCATCGAACGGCGTGACTTGGTGCATGCAGCGGCCACGCTGGCTACCGAGGTCATCATCCCTTATGGGCAAGCCCTGGTGGCCGCCGGCGCGGATACCGTGTGCATCTTGGAGCCGACTGCCACGTTTATTTCACCGCATGCCTTCGATGAATTCTCCGGCCACTATGTGCGGCAGATCTTCGAGGCGCTAGATACCATCGGTATCCTGCACATCTGTGGCGATACTCAACATCTGATCGAGCCGATGTGCGCCACCGGCGCGCAGGGCCTCAGTCTTGATGCGCCGCTCGATTTCCCGGCCGCCATCGCGCAGATGCCGGAAGACGTTGTCCTTATCGGCAACCTGGACCCGGTGCGCGTAATGACCAATGGCTCTCCAGCCGAGGTACGCGCCGCGACCCACAAACTGCTGGAGGATATGGCGCCTTACCCCAACTTCATCCTCAGCACCGGCTGCGATCTGCCCCCTGAAACTCCGCTCGATAACATTGCGGCCTTTATGGAAGCCGGACGCGCGACTTAGGTAGTGGCGCTTGGCTCGCACTTGTATGGATCATCCCATACAAAACACAGGTTAATTGCAAAATACAAACACATACTGATGGAGGAATACTTTATGGATCCCATTTTAGAAGCTATGCGTGAAGATGTCTTGGATGGCGACCAAGAGAGCGTTGAAGATAATGTCCAAGCGGCCCTGGCAGCCGATATCCCGGCGGGGACTATTCTCACCGAGGGGTTAATTGCCGCCATGCGCGAGGTTGGTGAGCTATTTGAAGAAGGCGAATACTTCGTGCCCGAAATGCTGATCGCCGCGCGCGCGATGAAGGGCGGCCTCCAGCTCCTCAAACCGCACCTGGTCGCGGCCGATGTCCAGCCGGCGGGGAGAATCATCGCCGGCACTGTCCAAGGGGATTTGCACGACATTGGCAAGAACTTAGTTTGTATGATGTTGGAAGGCGCCGGCTTTGAAATTATTGACCTGGGCACCGATGTGCCGCCAGAGAAATTTGTGGAAGCTGCGCAACACGAACAGGCCGACATCATTGCAATGTCGGCCCTGCTGACGACCACAATGCCCAATATGAAGCACGTCATTTCGGCCCTAGAAACCGCTGAACTGCGCCAGAGCGTCAAGGTTATTGTTGGGGGCGCGCCGGTCACCCAAACCTTTGCCGAAAGCATCGGCGCCGATGGCTATGCGCCCGACGCCAGCCGGGCCACAGCCTTAGCACAATCGTTGTTGGGCTTGGCCTAGTGCAACTCTCGCCGCCTTGGCCGTTACCTCTCACCGTTGACCAGTTATTTTATGCCCAAGGCGCCGATCCTGCTATCCTGCATCAACGACGCCCTCATCTTGTCCAGTTGGCCGAGAAGGCACTAACTGAAGCCCCAACGCTCCTCGCCCCGCGTGTATGGGTCACACAACGCGCGGCGCAAGCGTTCGTAGATTCGCCGCAAGGCCCGGCATTGCGCTTAGATGCCGGGCTTTTCCACTTGCCCATAGATTCTGCCAATGATGTGCCGTGGTTTGCGCCCCTACGCCATGCCGAGGCGCTCTTTTTTATGGTAGGCACCGTAGGCCAGGCATTGGATGCCCGCGTCGCGGCGCTGCAAGCCTGTGATCCGCTCTATGCGCTGACCGTTGACGCGCTAGGTACCGCCGCCATCGACACATTGGGGCGCACCGCCTATCGTCGCCTGGAGAGCCGGCTTCCCGCAGGTTGGCATCTCAGCCGTCCTCTTAGCCCCGGCATCGGCGGTTGGCCCTTGCAACTGGGACAGCAGCAAATTTTTGAGCATGTGCCTGCCGCCGGTGAGGGCGTCACCCTATTGCCCAGCGGCCAGATGCAGCCCCGCAAAACCATCAGCATGCTCA
>JAAAOZ010000095.1 GCA_009908585.1 Chloroflexota bacterium | reverse complement strand
CTGGAGGCGGCCGGTCGCTTGCGGGTGATGGCCTTCGATAAGACGGGCACGCTGACCTACGGCAAGCCGGAGGTGATGGACGTGATCCAGAATCCGGCCTCGGCAGAGAGCGACGATCCGCTGAAGTTGGCCGCGATGGTCGAGAGTCGGAGCGAGCACCCGCTGGCGCGCGCCGTCGTCCGCGCCGCCGAGGAGCGCGGCATCGAGGTCGCGTCGTTGGAAGAAAGCGACGTCGGGGTCGAGGCGCTCAGCGGGCGCGGCGTCCGCGCCGTGCTGAACGGCGACGAGCAGCAGATCTACGTCGGGAATCGCGCCCTATTTAATGAAGTGAGCATCGCCATTCCGAGGGAATTGCTATCCCAAGCGCGGGCGCTGGAGGACGACGGCAAGACCGTGATGGTGGTGGCGACCACGATCGGCGGTCAGGCATCGGTGGCCGGCCTGGTCGCCGTCGCCGACACGGTGCGGCCCAACGCCCGCGAAGTGATCGCTGCGCTCAAGCGGGTGGGCATCCGCCGGACGGTGATGCTCACGGGGGATAACGAGCGCACGGCGGCGGCCATCGCCGCCCAGGCTGGGATCGACGAGTTCCGCGCCAACCTGCCGCCCGATGAGAAAGTCGCCGCTATCGAAGCGCTGCTGGCCGAGTATGAGCAGGCGGCGATGGTGGGCGATGGCATCAACGACGCGCCGGCGCTGGCGCGGGCCACGGTCGGCATCGCGATGGGCGGCGCCGGCACGGATCAGGCGCTGGAGACCGCCGATATCGCGCTGATGGCCGACAACCTGGACAACATCCCCTACGCCATCCGCCTCAGCCGCCGGACGCTGGGTATCGTGCGCCAGAACCTGGGCCTGAGCTTAGCGATCAAGGCGGTGGTTATGGCGCTGGCCCTCCCCGGCCTCGCCACGCTCTGGATGGCCGTCTTCGCCGATGTGGGCGCGTCGCTCATCGTCATTCTCAACGGGATGCGCCTGTTGCGACATCGGGCGTAGGCGCGCTGCCCCAAAACCCAGAACCCCCGCCACCGAGCAAGTTACGCTCGGTGGCGGTTCTTTTCGGGGTGATCCTGGCAATTCTTACAGTAGACAACTCCCTTGCTTTTGGTAAACTATCATCGTTGTCAGAAATCGATTGAGCAAGGGAGGGTAGATGACGATTCGTGTCGTATTGGCCGATGATCATCCGCCGACGCGCCAGGGCGTCCGCGCGGCGCTGGAGAGCGCGCCGGACATCGACGTGGTGGGGGAGGCCGGCGATGGCGTGGAGGCGAAGAAGCTCGTCGCCGCGCTTGGCCCTGATATTTTGCTGTTAGATCTGATCATGCCCGGCCCCAAGCCCGCCGATATCGAGCGCTGGGTGCGTCACAACCACCCGGAGACCATCACGTTGATCCTGACCGCCCACGACCGGGACGCTTTGCTGGCGGAGATGGCGGAGGCGGGCGCGGCGGGCTTCCTTACCAAGGACGAGGACACGCCCGCGTTGATCACAGCAATCCGACGGGCGGCGCAGGGTGAGGCGCTCTACACCCCCGAACAACTGGAGCGCGTCCGTCGCTGGCGGGAGAAGGTGGGTCAGCACTGGGAAAGCCTGACCGAGCGCGAGCGGGAGGTGCTATGTTTGGTGGCGGCGTTTCGAACCGACGCCGAGATTGCCACGGAGCTATGTATCAGCGAAAAGACGATAGGGCATCACGTGAGTCATATTTTGGATAAGCTGGGGATGTCCTCGCGACGGGAAATTGCGCGCTGGGCCCTCAAGCACAAGGTATGTTCGTGGTCTGAATAGTAACGAGAGCGACTCCCGGTCTATAGGCGAAAAAATAGGGAGGTTCTCCCGATGACAAACCGCCGGGCGTCTGGTATATTAAGCTTGTCGTTGATAATCCAATGAGCAAAGGAGGTTTTTAGATGTGCGAGTCAATTTCAATTCAAGGAGATAAGGAGGTAAATGGTGTTTAGGAAAAGGATACTTCGGAGCGCAATCCTTATGGGCATCATCGTAGGATTCCTGGTATTCCAAATCAGACCCTTATTTGCCCACAAAGAGATCACAAGCAATTTTGTGATCTTAAAGGAGAAATCTAATGTTAGAACGCTAGTGGTAAAACCACTTACCCTATATAGAGCTTGGGAAGTGGCTCAAGATTTTGCCTTGACCTGGCATTACGACGCCAGACTTATTTCGTTGGTTAGTACCGATGTCGACGATCCCGACGCAATGGCAACCTCTGAATATAAAGCCCTGGGAGCTGATGGTAAAAGAAGGAGTTGGCGAGCGGTATTCACATCACCCACTCGAAATAAGCAACTCTTTGTACAAGTTACTGATGGAAAAGTCGTGGAAGCTATTGAAGACGGTATTCATGATCCTGGATTGGCTACTATTGCAGAGCAACCAACTTTAGACAGTCCTGAGCTCGTCGAATTGGCTACATCGAATTATCCTGATATGTGTGCAGAGATTGGGGGAGCCGCAGTTGGATTCCATTTTATGTTTGAAGCGACGGGAATTGAGACGGGAGAATCCACTTTAAAGATAAGGGGCTCACGTAAGGTGCGGGAGCAATCGCAGCCATTTCTGGTGATTTTTAGTCAAGCAACTGGGAAACAAATTCGTGCTCAACAATATGAACAGAAGCAAGGAGGAGCAAAATGGACAACAGATTTCTGAACCTTTTATTTTTCGTGGTAGTTTATCTGCTTACCGCAAGTATGATTTACTTAGCACTGTCAGTGGGAACTGTTCATGCTTCAACACACTATAACGCTAATACAACCGCTTATGCATTTGGAGGAACTGGAGCAGCTGGAGTGTGGATGGAGCAGAATCACGTAGCGAATCACCCACCTAATACAATATGTAATGGGCAGGTGGACCCATCAGGTATCTGGCCTTGGGGAACGCAAATTGTGATGGACGAGGATTTACTACAACATTCCAGTAACAACACCCCTTATTATCGACGTACATTTTATCTCTACGATAATGGAGACCCCAACTGCGACAAAGGATTGTATTGGCTCGATGTGCATATGGGAAGATATAAGCATGATTGGACGTATAATTGTTACTGTACTGGTACGCCAAATCCCGTTTGCACACCTGGCACTCACTATGTCAATAACTGTACAGATGCTATAAACTACGGAAACTCATGGCGAGGGTACACAAAGTACTAAAGCCGTTAACCTATAGAGGTGTTTTCTATGGCCCGTCGCATTAAACAAATAGCTAACCTGATTTTATTGCTGCTTACTGCTTGTACCGCTACTCGCCCCGAGATTAGCAACATCCCCCCACACACAAATGATGTACCCAAAACGGCAGTAACTCCGGTCACCGGTATTGCCACAGGACGGCTTGTGGAGGGGTATGGCGCGCACCGTCCCATCGAGCAACAACCGTTATGGTTACAGAACGAGAAACAGTTAGGAGATCCGATAACAACAACCGACGATCAGGGTACTTTTGTGCTGAAGGATTTGCCTCTGGGCCAGCAGGTCGCCCTCAATAGTGGACACCTGACGTTTCAGGTCACCGTCACCTCTCTATACACCACGGATCTGGGGACCATCTCCTATCCCCTGATGCATCCATATAACTACTATTATTGGACGCCCTATCCGCTGCAAAATCTCTCTCAACTGCTGCGAGAAGGCTCAACCTTGCCTTTCTCTGTCTGTAAGCGTGATACGACATGGCGGCGCCCCACGGAGACTACGCAACAGGAATACGTCTGGGCGCATCCTCCTTTCAATGAGAGGGACACTGCCTGGTTGCGCTCATGGTTTCGTCAGCCGGCGCTGTTGTATGACACTGTGGACCTGTTTCATCAGAGCTTTCCCGGCGGGCCACGCCTGGATGATCTGGGGTCCGGACACGTCTATCTCTCAGGCCTGTGGTCGGCGCAGTTCGGGCCGTTCATCGACTCGGATTGCGATTATACGCTGGAGGCTTTGACCTCGCTGCTGGAGCGCCGGCAGATTGAGGTCTGGCTGCTGGAACATCGTGCCACGGCAGTCCAGGCACTTAGCACCGAGCACGCGATTGTCGACGAAACATCCGTTTGTGATTCTCAAGATCGCTCATGCACGCTGCGCCCTGGTTATCATTATGCTATCTC
>JAAAOZ010000393.1 GCA_009908585.1 Chloroflexota bacterium | reverse complement strand
AGGCTTGCCAACTTGGCACTTCCCAGTATCAGCCATCGGTTTCAACCGTTGGCGACGAAATATTTCACCTAAAAACCGACAAGAGCCATTTCCTTTTTGGGCCTTGTTAGGAATTTTGGCCCCGCCGCGAACTTGGGTGGTGTTGAGCTTCATCGGATCATCAGTCAAAATTCACCACCACCGAGAATTTTATACGAGGAATTGCAGTGACCTTGATTGAGCGCGTAACCGCTCACCCAGGCCGAATGATTGTCCCCTTGATGACTCACCTACATACCTCGTGGTGGTGGGCCTGTTCACGACGCTGGGCAAAGGCCCGCTCACGGGACCGCTGACCAAGCGCTGGGGCGAGGTTCGCGTGATCAAAGGGGCGATGGTTGCGGGCGCGCCGGGCTATCTCGTGCTGCTGGCGACCTTCGACTATGTGACGGTCCCCACCACAGAACCCGCTGAGGCTACTACTAATTCCCAACCATGCGTCATCGTCTCTCGCGTATTTGTGTAATCAACGTCTCCAAGAGGACGTGCAATTCATCTTAGAACAGCGTCGCGCATCACGTATTTCTGACTTTATGTAGCTTTTCACCGGCTCTGGCCACGAACAGGATGCCTTCGCCCTCACGATGTTGCCAATCGGCCGGGTTGATATTGGTTGGTGATCTCCCGACCGACAGCTTCGCTCAACGCGTTGAGATGCGAATGCCAGCCGCCCGTCCGTAGATTTACGACAGCGTCGGGGCGGAACGTAGGTCGCACATCCCCCTGCCAATCCGATTCTGCGATTTCTTTATGAGAGATCAGGGGATCGCTGGCCGCGTCGGTGGTGCATAGGACTTCGATGTTGAAGCGGTCATACAGTGCGCGCGGACGGTACTCGGGCCGGGCCAGCTTCTCGACCAGCTCGTCGTAGATCGCTTGTGCTGTAGCCCCGGTCAATTTTCGCTTGACCTCGAACACGTCATGGAGCTCGTGTTTTAGCCAGATGCCGCTGGGCGTGCCACGGAAGAGATAGAAATGATCGGCAAAGGTCTGCCAGATCTCCCGATGATCCGTCTCGACTGCGCGACCATCACGTCTTGAGATGCCCAGCGCCTCCAGGGGAATGCCCTGGGAATAGAGCATGCGGAAGACGTAATGGTCGGGAATGATAAACAAGTCCGTGGGTGTTCCGAAGGTCGCGTCTTCATCAGCTAACAGCCGGGGATCGACGTGACCGTGCGGGCTCACGATGGGCAGCTCAGCGATAGCATCGTAGAGCTCCCGGGTCACACGACGTTGCCCCGGATCGGGTGCGAAGAAACGGTCTGGGTCCAAAAGGACTTGGGGGTGCGGATCAGTTTTCACCTACGTTTACTCCAACCGCGCTTTCAACGCCTCGATAATTTCAACACCGCTGGATGTGCCGAGGCGCGTCGCGCCTGCTTCGATCATCACCAGCGCATCTTCCAGGGTGCGGATGCCGCCCGCCGCCTTGACGCCCATCTCCGGTCCCACCGCAGCACGCATCAACCGTACATCCCTGACGGTTGCGCCCGCCGTGCCAAACCCCGTCGACGACTTGACGAAGTCCACGCCCACCTGGACGGCAAGCTCACCGACCGTACGTTTCTCATCAAAGGTGAACTTCAAGAAACGCAAACAGGTTAGACGTAAGCGATAGGCGACATGTGCAATGACATCTTACCTAGAGAAAGGATACCCTCAGCAGGAGCAAATCCCCGGACCACTATGGAAAAAACCTCTCACTTCATGATACTCAATCACTACCATCTGCCACTAGGATGCTTTGCGGCGGTCTAAACCGCCGCCTGAAAGAGAATGCACCTAAATCTACCACAGTCCGCCTTCGGTGGACTGGAGAAAGTCTGGATCAGTGAAAGACATTCGAAGGCTTGGTAAGTTATGAACAGATTAACAATCTTCACCACAAGCACTCACCCTCAACCTGCCTCCGATATGATTGCCAGTTCCCGAAGGTCACGTCATCGCAAAACTCGAGTCATAAATCAACTTGCGCTTTCAGGAATTCCAAAAAAGCCTGCACACCGCCGGTGACGTGCGTCACCTTATCCGGCAGCTCAAGCGGATCCTCCGAAACATCGAAGAAGTCCGCTCCGCGCGATTTGTCTGTGATCATCTGCGCGTCGCTGCCCCACACCCCAGGCCCCAGAGCCGTGAACTCGTCGCCCCAGAAACAGCAGTCCTCAATCACAATCCCCCGCTCGAAAACCACGTGCTCCAGCAGATAGTCGATGTTGTCCGCCTTGGTCGTCATCCCCACCTCGAGGAACTTGGCGTCCGTCGTGGCCTGCACCTCCAACCCAAACTCCTGGCCGATAGAAACCGTATCCTCTATCAAGCCCTCGACGCCGCCTGGATACCCGTGCTCAGCCAAGTTCTGATTGACCAGATCCACCTCACCGGAGGTCAGGTACAGCTGGTCCCCCCGATCAACGTTCACCAGCAGGTCGATCTTGCAGTAGTTGGGACGGGTGAACACGATGTCCGTATCGTAGCCGTATCTTTCCAGCAGGTGCGTGTGTACGGCGAAAGCCACCTGGTGGATACGTAAGCGCAGCGCACAATCCGGCACCACCTCGTGCAGCGTGATCCGGTTACCGTCCGCGTCGAAACCGTAGTTGAAGGCGCCGCGCCCCAGTCCCAGGTACAGACCCTGCCGGACGTCCTTGGGCACCTGCTCGTGCAGCCTGCCCTGGGCGATCTTATTGTACGTCGTGCCGCTGATGACGACCAGGATCACGCCCTGGCGCAGCAACTCGATCATAGGCGGCAGCACGTCGTCCGCCGGTAACTCGCGAGACACGACCGCCGTCCCATCCCAATCAAAAAATATCGTCTGGTATTTCTGCATTTGACACCTCAATCTCCACTTCATCTCCCTCTATCCGAACACCGAGCAGACTGTCCTGCCACACGACCTTGAACGTGAGGCTGTCCCAGTGTTCCGGCAGACGCGGCTCGAAGCGCAGGTCGCCCTCGCCGTCAACCCCCATCCCGGCGAAGCCCAGGATGGCCACCTGCCAGGCGCCCCCGGCCGCCGCGATGTGGATGCCCAACTCCGCGTTGCCCAGGTTATCGGCCAGGTCGACCTCGGCGGTGCGCAGGAAGCCTTCGTAAGCCCGCTCATCATAGCCCAGCCTCAGCCCCGCCAGCGCGCTCGAGCTGGAACTCAGCGAGGAGAGCTGCATGGTGCGCTGCTCGTAGTACTCATAGTTGATGCGCTTCGTCTCTTCATCGAACTCCTCCGGCAGCAGGAGCTGCACCATCACCACGTCCGGCTGTTTGGTCAACTGCGTCTTCCGGTACTCGGCTGGATCGACCCCCTCCGGCCAAATGGGGACGTTGTGCTCGTCGTACTCTTCGATCACATAATCCTCCAGGTCGAAGTAGCCGTCGAATTGCTCGATCAGGCCGGTGGAGCCGCTGGGGTAGGCGATCTTGTGCTGAATCTCATGCCACAACTCGAACTCCCGGTCGCTGAGGCCGATCTTGGCCGCGACCTCCGCGTAGAAGGTTGGATGGTCCTGCTTCATCATCCCCGCCAGCTCCAGCGCGCGGCGCATGTTCCACCCGGCCAGGTAATTGGTGTAGAAGTTGTTGTCCACGTGCAGGTGGAACTCGTCGGGCCCGCGGGCATCGTCGTACTCCAGCCGAGAGGCCCAGAACCGGGCCGTCTCGAACAGGATCTCGGCCCCATAGTTCAACAGGAAGTCCATATCCTGCGTGATGCGGCAGTACTCGTGCACGCCATACGCCACCGCCCCCACGATGTGGATCTCCCGCTCGGGATACCAAGGTATGACCTCTCCGCTCCTAATGTCCAGAGCCCAGCGGTTGCTCTCCTCCTCGCCGGTGTCGGCCGAGTTCCAGGGATACATAGCGCCCCGGTAGCCGCTTTCGGCCGCGTTCTCCCTCGCCCCATCCAACATGAGGTAGCGGTACATAACGAAGTTGCGGGCCACCGCCGGCCACGTGTAGGCGAAGAAGGGTAGCAGGTAGATCTCGCTATCCCAGAACGTCTGGCCCTTGTAGAAATCGCCGTGCAGCCCCTTGGCGCCCACGTTGACCGTGGGGTCGTTCTCGTTGGCCACGTTCATCAGCTGGAGAATGC
>JAAAOZ010000206.1 GCA_009908585.1 Chloroflexota bacterium | reverse complement strand
GTCTTGCCCGCTCCGCTCGGCCCGACGAGCGCGACGACCTCCCCCGGCGCGACGTGGAACGTGACATCGCGCAGCACCACGCGCTGTTCGTCATCCTCATCGCGATAGCGGAAATCGACGTGCTCGAAGCGCACCTCGCCGTGCACGTCCCCCCCGCCTTCATCTTCATCCAAGGCGATAGCGTCCGGCGCATCTTGGATGTCGGGATCGGTATCCAACAGCTCGAAGATCCGCTCGGCGGCGGCGATGGCCGTCTGCACCTGCGCGTAGAGCGCGCCGATCGCGCGCACGGGCTGGAAGAAGCGGCGCACGTAGGTGAGGAACGCGACAATCGTCCCGACGGTGAGGGCGCCCGCCAGCGCCATCCGTCCACCTAAGCCCAGCACCAACGCGATGCCCACCGAGCTGAAGACATCCAAGGTGGGGCGGAAGGCCGAGCTGACCGTCTGCGCCTGCACGTTAGCGTCTCGATTCTCGGCGTTGACCGCGCGGAACTCGCGCATCGCCTCGCGCTCCCGCCCGAAGGCCTGCACGACGCGAACGCCGGAGATGTTCTCCTCCAGCTCAGAGCTGATGGCGCCCAGCTTCTCGCGCGAGGTGCGGGAGGCCTGGCGCACGCGCCGGGAGAAGTAGCGCGTGCTCACGGCCATCAGGGGCAGGACGCCCATGCTGATCAGGGCTAGTTGCCAGTTCATCAGCAGCATCGCGACGAGGACGCCCGCCAAGAAGAAGAGGTTGCCGACGAATTGCGCGACGCCCATGTTCAACGTCCGGTTGATCACCTGGGTGTCGTTCGTCAGCCGCGACATCAGATCGCCAGCCTCGCGCTGATCGAAGAAGGCGACCGAGAGGCGCTGCAGGTGCTCGAAGAGCTGCGCGCGCATCGTATAGAGGATCTCCTGGCCCATCTTGACGGTGGCCAAGGTCTGGACGGCCCGCGCGCCGACGCCAGCCAAATAGAGGCCCAACAGCCAGAGCATCACGCGACGCAGGCCGGCGCGATCCCCGGCCATAATGAACTCGTCCACGGCCAGGCCGGTGAGGTAGGGGGTAGCGATGCGCGTGAGCGTATCGACTAGCACCATGACGCCGGCAATCAGGAGTTGGCCCCAGTGCGGCGCGAGATAGCCAAGCAGCCGGCGCAGCGTCGCGCGGACATCGGCGGCCTTCTCCGCCGGGCGTGCTATCCGCCGCCCCATCACGAGGGCGCCTCCGATTCCAGCTCTGTTTCGGACAACTCATCGTGATCGTAAATAAAAATGCCCTCGCGGGTCGCCTCCGCGCCCTCCAACTGCGTGTAGTACAGCTCCGCGTAGATGGGACTGGTCTCCAGAAGCTGCGCGTGCTGCCCCCGCGCTGCGATCTCGCCCGCTTCCAGCACCAGGATCAAGTCCGCGTCGCGCACTGTCGAGACCCGCTGCGCGATGATGAAGCTGGTTCGCCCCGCCATCAGATGATTGAGCGCGCGCTGCAACTTCGTCTCGGTCTGATAATCGACGTTGCTCATCGCGTCATCCATAATGAGGATGCGCGGATCGACCAGGAGCGCGCGGGCGATGGCCAGTCGCTGCTTCTGCCCGCCGGAGAGGTTGACGCCGCGCTCGCCGACGGGGGCCTCGTAGCCCTCCGGCAGCACGCTGATGAAGTCGTGGGCCTGCGCGGCCTTGGCGACGGCGATGACTTCGTCTATCGTCGCGTCGGGCCGCCCAAAGGTGATGTTCTCGCGGATCGTGCCGGTGAAGAGCAGGGTCTCTTGGAGCACAATCCCGACCTGACGCCGCAGCGAATCCAAGGCGATCTCGCGCACGTCGTGGCCATCGATCAACACGCGGCCCCGCGTCGCATCGTAGAAGCGGGGGATGAGATTGGTGATGGTCGATTTTCCGGAGCCGGTGGCGCCCAACAGCGCGACTTTGTGGCCCGGCGGCGCCTCAAAATCGATCTCCTGGAGGATCCACGGCTGGTGCTCGAAGTAGCGGAACCCCACCTGATCGAAGGTCACGCGCCCGCGCACCTCCGCCAGGGGCCGGGCGTCCGGCTCATCCTGAATCTCGATGTGGGCGTCCAAAATCTCGAAGATGCGCTGCGCGCCCGCCGCCGCTTGGGCCATATTCGCCAGCAGGAAGCTGAGCATAAAGACGGGAAAGATGGCCATCAGGATGTAGTTCGAGAGCGCGACCAGCGCACCGATCGTCATCCGCTCGTTGATCACCTGGATGCCGCCCACCCACGTGACGCCCAAGGTGGCTAAGTTGGCGATCAGAAAGATGATCGGAATGGCAAAGGCGATGATCCGCCCGACCTTGAGTTGGATGGCCATCACGGCCTCGTTGCGCGCGGCGAAGCGATCCATCTCGAAGGCGCGGCGGACAAAGGCACGCACCACGCGCACGCCGACCAAGTTCTCCTGGAGCGCGATGTTCAGGGCCTCCAAGCGCCGCTGCGCCTCGGTGAAGAGCGGACGGGCCTTCATAAAGAAGAGGGCGAAGACGCCCACCGCCACGGGCGCCAACGCTAAAAGCACCAGGGCCGTGCGCAGGCTGATGACGATCATCAGCGCGAGGCTGCCGACTAACATCGCGACGGCCCCTAGCGATTGGAGCAACGCCGAGCCTAGGAAGGTGTGGATCAATTCGACATCGCTGGTGACGCGCGTGAGAAGTTGCCCGGTCTGCGATTGGTCATGATAACTGAACGAGAGGCGCTGGATCTTCTCATAAAGCTGATTGCGCAGATCGTAGGCGACGCCCTGGGAGACTTTGGCGCTCAGATGGCCCTGCAAGAAGGAAAAGAGCGCGCGGATCAGGGCGATCCCCACCATCATCAGCCCGCCGCGCAGGAGCACGGAGGGTTGCCGTTGGGAGATGCCCGCGTCGATGACGTACTGGCTCACCGCCGGGATGGCTAAGTTGCCCGCCGTGGAGATCAGGAGGACGAGCAATGATGCCACGGACATCAAGAGGTAAGGTTTGAGGTAACGAAAGGTGCGCAGCAAGGCCTTCACGTCGCGGCGTCCTCCGCCTGGCCTTTAGCGGACGATATCATCAAGCCGTGGTAGAGCAAATCCAGTCCCTCCTCGACGATAGTATCCCACGAGAGGTCGTCTAACTCATCGGTGAAACATCCGCGCAGGAAGAGGCGAAAGAAATAGGTCGCGACGAAGGAACCGGCCATCTCCGCGTCGATCTCGGCGCGGAAGCGGCCCTGCGCTTGTCCCTCGCGGATCAACTCCGTCAGCGTGCGGGCCGGCGTGAGGTAAGGTTCCGGCTCCGGCTTCTGGGGCGGATGAGCCATCGCCTGGCTCATCATCCGGCGCGCGATGTGATGATAGGGTGCGAGCGCCTCCCAGAGCGCCGTCATCAGCAACCGAATGCGCTCGTCGGCGGGCGCGCCCGCGCCGGGCGGCTCCACCAGCAGGGGCTGCGTGCTCGCGTAGAGTATCGCGCCTAAGATGCTGTTTTTGCTCTGGAAGTAGTTAAAGAAGGTACCTTTGGCCACGTCGGCAGCCTCCGCGATCTCCTCCACGGTGGTCTCGTCGAAGCCTTGCGTGCGGAAGAGGCGCTCCGCCTCGTTCAGGAGGCGGCGACGGGTACGTTCCTTGTGGCGATCCCAGCGGGACGTTCGCGCGTCGGATTCATCGGGCATAGTTGACTCCAGTCATAGTTGACTTGGGTCAGTATACCACGGGAGGGGAAATTGCACAAAGGGGAATCAGCGAATGGGCGCGTTTCACTCTTAAAGTCATTATGTCCACTACAGATTATGAGACTCCTTGTAGCAGAATAGCAACATGCTTTGGAAGAATCGTGAAACAGCGCCTTAGCAGTTTTGGCCCAAGTTGACGAAGGAAAAGACAAGATTAAGATGCCAAAACTGCACCTTCAAAGATGACCCAGGGGTTAGGCCATTCCAAGAAAATAAACCTCCCAAATACAAGCGATTTTTCGAGGAAAAAGCATCTGGTTTGGAAGGTTTTAAATTTTGGAATTACCTTAGGCCAATAGATTTACCTTGATTCGGAAACGGGATGGTTCACGAGCAAGCAGAGTTTGGTTTACACTTTTGTTTTGCGTAGAAACCCCTCACCTAAAAATATTAGAATAGACAAGTAATTTAATTCCCATCAACGCCTGGCG